>NZ_JBIXLM010000014.1:0-96139 GCF_045798545.1 Paeniglutamicibacter sp. ORCA_105
ATGGCGCCGGTGATCGCAAGCATCTCGCGCATACCCGGGCCGCCCTTGGGTCCCTCGTAGCGGATGACCACGACGTCGCCGGCGTGGATCTCGCCGGCATCAAGAGCGGCCAGGGCTCCCTGCTCGCGGTCGAAGACCCGAGCGGTGCCCTCGAAGACGTCGGCGTCGAAGCCGGCGGACTTAACGACGGCTCCCTCGGGTGCCATGGTGCCGTGCAGCACGGTGATGCCACCGGTCTTGTGGATCGGGTTGTCCAGCGCGCGCAGGATCTTGCCGTCGACATCCGGCGGGTTGATCGCCTCGAGGTTCTCGGCAACGGTCTTGCCGGTGACGGTCAGGCAGTCCCCGTGCAGCAGGCCGGCGTCCAGCAGGGCCTTCATGATCACCGGCACGCCGCCGATCTTGTCCACGTCGGTCATGACGTAGCGGCCGAAGGGCTTCAGGTCGCCCAGGTGCGGGATCTTGTCGCCGATGCGGTTGAAGTCGGCCAGGGTCAGGTCCACCTCGGCCTCGCGAGCGATGGCCAGCAGGTGCAGCACGGCGTTGGTGGAACCGCCGAAGGCCATGGTCACGGCGATCGCGTTCTCGAAGGCCTTCTTGGTCATGATGTCGCGGGCGGTGATGCCCTTGCGCAGCAGTTCAACAACTGCCTCGCCGGAGGCGCGGGCGAACGCATCGCGGCGGCGGTCAGCCGAGGGCGGGGCGGCGGAGCCCGGAAGGCTCATGCCCAGGGCCTCGCCGATGCAGGCCATGGTGTTGGCGGTGTACATGCCGCCACAGGCACCTTCGCCGGGGCAGATCGCCTTTTCGATGCGGGTGAGGTCCTCGAGGCTCATCTTGCCGGCGGCGCAGGCACCCACGGCTTCGAAGGCGTCAATCAGGGTGACTTCCTTTTCGGATCCGTCTTCCAGCTTGACCCAGCCCGGCATGATCGATCCGGCGTAGAGGAACACCGAAGCCAGGTCCAAGCGGGCCGCTGCCATGAGCATGCCGGGGAGGGACTTGTCGCAACCGGCCAGCAGCACCGAGCCGTCAATGCGCTCGGCCTGCATGACAACCTCGACGGAGTCGGCGATAACCTCGCGGGAAACCAGCGAGAAGTGCATGCCCTCGTGGCCCATGGAAATGCCGTCGGACACGGAGATGGTGCCGAACTGCATCGGGAATCCGCCACCGGCGTGGACGCCCTCCTTGGCGCCCTGGGCCAGGCGGTTCAGCGAAAGGTTGCAGGGCGTGATTTCGTTCCACGAGCTCGCGACGCCGATCTGCGGCTTGGCGAAATCGTCATCCCCCATGCCGACGGCGCGGAACATGCCACGGGCCGGTGCTGCATGGATGCCGTCGGTCACGACGCGGCTGCGAGGCTTGATATCTGGGGCAGTGTCCTGGCTCATGCCCTTGATTGTATGGCTGACCGGCACCTAGGCCGAACCCGTGACGGTGGACCGACATATTTCGCCCTGCGTATACGGGACATGTGTTCGAAACCTCCATTGGATAGGGTGGAAGCCATGGAGACACTCAATGTTGGATCCGACGACGTCCTCAAGCAGCTCTTGCACGAGGCTTTCGACACCCAGATCCCCAACTACGGCAGCTACAACCTGGTGGCTGCCGTGGGCAGCTCCGGATCCGCGGGGCTGAAGGTGATCGGCTTCCGCCGCGAGCCGGCCGAACTCATTCTTTGCCCGCTGAATCCCGAAAACCTGCAGCCTACTGAGCGCGCGGTATCGGTCAACAACACCAACGTCTCCCACGTGGCATTGGTCCTCGACGGCGGCTACGAGGTCGGCACCAGCACCGGACGCGTCTACCGCTTCAATGTCCCGGCCCGGCTGTCCCTGAATATCCCCGCGGTCGGGCACGAAGGCACGCGACAGCCGACTTCCGGCATCCTCGCGCAGGATGACGACGCGCAAGAATTCGCTGAATTCATGAATGCGTTCATGGACAGTCTCGACCCCGCAATCACTCCGTAGGTCTGGCCCGCGGCCAGGAACAGGGACCCGTTAATCGCCTCGTTAGAACTGTTCCCCCTCCGGGACATCCGGCGGCAGGGGCCGGCCAAGGACGTCAAGACCTCCGGCTTCCTGGCCTGCGGCATCGGTGGGTTCCTCAACCCGCGCGCCGGCAGGAGTTTCCAGGTCTTCCTGCGTCGCGGCCCGGCCCTCCTCAGTCAATGGAAGCGCATCTTGGGCACGCGCCTCGTTGCCGTTCAACGCGTCCGCTGCGCGATGTTCATCGCGCAGCGGGTCCATGGTGTCGAGGGTTCGCGGATCGTCGGAGGAGCCTTCCTGCACAGGTTGTCCGTCACGGCCGTCCATGGGTTTTCCTTCTGCTTCTTCATCGCGGCCCGGTTCGCGTTCGGGGGTATTCAAAGACATGGTGAACTCCTTGTGCTGGGTAGTTGCTGGTTCCTGATACGAAAGGCCGCGGGGCCTGCCGCGGGCCCGTGGCTGTGAGGTCCGGCTACATGGGTTCGTTGGTTGTCCCGCCCCTGGGGTTGTCGAGCATGCCGGGTCCCTTCAACGCCCGGTATAGGCCGTATCCCGCCATGCCCAGACCAATGAGGACGCCAATCCACATGGGAGAGGCAAGACCCTCGCCCGGCTGCTTCCCGGCCATGATGAATAGCCCAAAGACAATCACCAAGATGACACCGGTGACCATGAGCGGGGCTCCCCTCCTCTGGAAGAAGGACTTCTTGCTGGGTTGTCCCGGCTGGGTGCTCATATCATGCTCCGTTCCTGTTCAGTGCCGTGCTTCGAATGGTTCGACTACTTCGTGCCGCGCCCCTGGACTTGCTTGGCCAGATGCCCATCGTGGGCAGCGAGTAGGGCGTCGGTGGTGACGATGTGTTGGCGGTACTCTGCTTGAAGCAGCCCCAAGGTGGATTTTTCGAAATCGGGGTCGGATGAGGCAATCGCGTCGGAAACCAGCCAGACACGAAGATCGTCGGCATATGCGTCCGCCGCTGTCGAGGCAATGCACGTGTGGGACGAAACGCCAGCCATAAGGACGGATTCCACTCCAAGCCGGTCCAGTTGCTCGCTCAGGTCCGTCCGCCAAAAGGCACTGTCCCGTCTCTTGATGATCTCCGTGGAATCGCGGACGTCGAGGCCCACCAGGTTTTGTGCCTGTTCACTGCCCTCGAACAAGAATCCCTGGTCGTCATCGAGCATGCTGAGTGTCCATGTGCTTTTGTCCCGCGCATGTTCGGTCCTGACATTGAAGATGGGCATCCCCATCGAACGCGCGAGCCCGGCAAGTTCATTGCAGTGCCGCACCAGGGATTCGCGGTGTCGCGCCAGGATGGGGTCCTCGAAGAACGCATTTTGCATGTCAACGATAAGCAGGGCTGTTCGTTCGGAAAGCTGCGAAAGTTCTTGCACTGGCACTCCCGTCCTCATTGGCACTCGGCCTTGGATCTTGTGTCCACCGTAGGCCGGGCACTTCGTGTGCGCAACGGTTCCGCGGGCTCCCGGCAGGATTGTCGCAGGTGCCGCCTCTCAGTCGCGCAATCGTCAGCGCAGTCGCATCCAGATCGCTCTTCCCGGCGGCCCATCAAGCCTTTCAGGAAGCAGTTGGGCAGCTGTGTCGCTCCGGGCCATTCAGTCCTCTCCCCCCTCGTGGTGGAGTGTGCCATCCTTGTTGGCCGGGATAATCGGACATTTGCCAAAGGAAATGCTTCTGCGTGGTTGGCACAAGACTGCACAGAATTCGTTTTGCGGCCGTCTCGTAAAAAGGTGCTCCGGCAGTCGGAGCCTGACGCGATCCATGCTGATGCCATCGACCCGGTGGAGCGTCGACCGATCGAGGGTTACCGTTTTCCCGACGTTACATTTAGCTATCCATCTGCACTTTCTTCGTTGTAGGGTCAAAGAGTGCATCGCCACAATGATGCTGAAACTGGACCTTCATCCGAAAAGGAGAAAAGTTATGGGTTTCATTGGTTGGATTGTTCTAGGACTGATTGCCGGAGCCATTGCAAAGGCAATCAAACCGGGTGACCAAGGTGGCGGCTGGATCGCCACCCTTCTGCTCGGAATCGTCGGCGCCGTTCTCGGCGGCTGGATCGGATCGGCAATCTTCGGTGTTGGGATCAACGAGTTCTGGTCGCTCTCAACATGGTTGCTGGCCATCGGCGGAGCGTTGCTTGTCCTCATTATCTGGGGACTGTTGACGCGCAAGAAGGCCTGACCGCTGCACATGGGGGGGTGGGTTGCCGCGGCCAACGCCGGGGCAACCCATCTTCCTCCTTAACTGCAGGAACCGTTGACAAACGGCGTTGCAATGTTGATTTTCCATCGGCCAGCGGGCGTCTTTGTCCCCGCTCCCGTGAGCGTGTTGCCTCAGGTGACGTCATCTGTGCCCTTGTTCGCAGTGCCGAAACGCAGTTCCCTTTACGTGGATAGCCGTAGGCCATACGCTCGCGTCATGAGGACTCAATTTGCTTTGTGGCTTGGAATGATACTGAGCGGGCTTACGTTCATGGCCATCGTCAGTTTTTCCGGGCGGTGATTGTCAGTGGCCAAAGCAATCAGAAACCAAGGGCTCAGCATCTGTTTCGCGGTTCTTTTCATCGGCGCCCTCGTGGGCCAGTCATTTGCGGGACTTGCGGTTTACAACGAAGACCAGATCGCCCACGGAGCCGCTGGCCTCGGATACTGGGAATTCGTGACATCGAGCAATTTCGTTGTCGATGTCGCGGAGAACTGGCAGTCGGAGTACCTGCAGTTCTTCCTCTTCATTTTTGCGACAATATGGTTTGTCCAGCATGGTTCGCCCGAGTCCAAGAAGCCAGGCGACGAGGGGCCCGACAGCGACGAGAACCAAATGGTGGGTCGCTTCGCCAAACCGGATTCCCCCAAATGGGCCAAGGCAGATGGCTGGCGGCGGCTCGTGTACTCCAATTCCTTGCTTTTGGTCATGGGAGCCGTTTTCCTGCTTTCGTGGTGGTTGCAATCGGTGGCCGGGACCGTGGTGTTTAATGCCGACCAACTGGAACACGGGCAGCCGGAGGTCGGGTGGTTCGGTTATGTGACCAGCGCCGATTTCTGGGACCGGACACTGCAGAACTGGCAATCCGAGTTCCTGGCCGTGGGCAGCATGGTCACCCTCTCCATCTTCCTGCGCCAGCGCGGCTCGGCCGAGTCAAAGCCCGTGGGCACCCCGCATCACGAAACCGCCACGGAAGGAGAATGACAATGTTGAGCGAGCCACGACTGACGCAACACCACATTGGCGGCACTGAAATAACGGCACGCGGATCCAGGTCGGCAACAGGCCCGAAGGAGCCGGCCACCGTCGCCTTCACTTCACTGGCAACAACTTCGCGCCTGGAATGGGATCTGGCACCTGCTCTGGTCGATGCCGCCTATACGTGCGCCGGCGATCCGGTGCCGATACTCGGACTACTGGCCTCCTCCGTCGAGTCGCCGCCCACACCCGGCGACGGGCGAACTGTCGACCTGTGGGAGTTCCTGGCCACGCTGGCCTGCGTCGACCTCGCGGCCGCCCGAACGGTTGAGCCGCATCTGGACGCCGCGGGAATCCTCGCGCAGGCGGGACTCCCCTGGCCCGCCGGAAGCACCTGGGGAGTCTTTGCCGCCGAGGGCCGGCCCAAGCTTGTTGCCGCCGCCCCGGCACAACCGTCAGGCCCCTGGGTTCTGGAAGGACAAAAGCCATGGTGCTCCCTGGCCGCGACACTGGACCGTGCCGTCGTCACGGCCCATGTCCCCGGCGGGCGCCGAGCCTTCATGGTGGACCTGAAGCAACCTGGCGTGATCGCGCACCATGGTCACTGGGCCAGTCACGGCCTGAACAAGATCCACAGCGAGGCAGTGCAATTTGACCGTGCCCCGGCCCTTCCCGTTGGTCCGACCGATTGGTACCTGGACCGGCCCGGATTCGCCGTCGGGGGCGTCGGAGTCGCCGCCTGCTGGTTCGGCGGCGCGGTCGGGATCTTCCGCGACCTCTTCCGCTCCGCCCAGTCTCGCGAACCCGACCAGTTGGCCCTGGCTTGGCTTGGCGAAGCCGACCGAATGCTGGCCTCCGGGGCTGCCATGCTTCACTGCGCGGCGCAGGCGGCCGACCAGGGAAGCCTCGACGAGGTTTCCGCCCAGCGGGTGCGTGGACATGTGGCGGGGATATGCGAACGCATCATCGCCATTGCAGGGCAGGCCATGGGACCCGGTCCCCTGGGCTTCGACCACCAACATGCCCGAAGGGTGGCCGACCTGGGAATCTACATCCGGCAACACCATGCCTCCCGCGACGACGCAGCACTGGGCGGGCTGCTGTTGAAGGCCCCCAAAGCGGCGGAAGGAGGTTCGTGCCCATGGTGAGCTTTACCCACCTGGAACCCGGCACCGAGGAAACCCTCTGGCTGGCAGCCGGCGTGACAAAATTGCCCGCCCTTCCCATGGACTGCTTTGCCGGGGCGGCACACTCACTGGTGGTGCTCTCCGCGCACCCGGACGACGAAACGCTCGGCGCGGCGGGACTGATCCACCAGGCGCTGCGCGCCGGAACGGCAGTCCACGTGATCGTGGCCACCGCCGGCGAGGCGTCCCACCCGGATTCACCCACCCACTCGCCCGAACGCCTCGCCGGCATTCGGGTCGCAGAACTGGCCCAGGCACTCGGGGAGCTCACTCCCGACTCCCCCGGCGCCGGCACCCTCACCTTCGAAACCCTGGGCCTGCCGGACGGCTCGCTGGCGTCTCACAGTCGGCAGATCCAGTCCGCCATCAGGAAGGCGACGGCCAAGGGCCGGACCACGCTGGTGGCCCCATACCGCCGCGACGGCCATACCGACCACGACGCGCTCGGTGCGCTGGCGGCAAGCCTAGCCGACGAACTGGGCCACGGCCTGCTGGAATACCCCATCTGGTACTGGCACTGGGCCACGCCGGAGCGGGACACCGAGTGGGAGCACTGGGGTTCGCTGGCCATGGATGCCGACACGACCCGGGCCAAGACACGGGCCACCGAATCCCACCGTTCCCAAGTGGCTCCGCTGTCCGATGCACCGCAGGACGCGCCGCTGCTTCAGGACTCCTTCCTTCAACACTTCCGACGCACCATTGAAACGTTTCGGTTCACTCCCCCGGGATATCGGGATTCCGCCACGGCATCCGCCACCTTTGACGGACTGTATGAGCGTCGGCCCGATCCATGGGATTACTTGGGAAGCGCCTACGAACGTCGCAAGCGCGCGATCACGCTCGCGTCGCTTCCCCGGTCCCGGTACGGCGCCGTCATAGAGCTCGGTTGTTCGATCGGGGTGTTGAGCCGGGACCTTGCACAACGTGCCGACACCCTGCTGGCCGTTGATGCGAGCCGGGTTGCCCTGGAATCAGCGGCCCCTCGCCTGGCCGGCTTCAACCACGTGGT
Source organism: Paeniglutamicibacter sp. ORCA_105 (assembly GCF_045798545.1). NCBI lineage: Bacteria > Bacillati > Actinomycetota > Actinomycetes > Micrococcales > Micrococcaceae > Paeniglutamicibacter > Paeniglutamicibacter sp. ORCA_105. The sequence goes on from NZ_JBIXLM010000014.1 coordinate 7,399, forward strand.
GCTCAGTCAAGCGGTACTGCCCCACGAGTGGCCCGATGTCATGCCCGGATCCCAGGACCTGGTCGTGGTCTCGGAAATCGGGTATTTCCTGGCCGCCGACGAACTTGACCTCTTGTACGCGCGTTGTCTCGAGGCGCTTTCCGCGGGAGGGCACCTTCTTCTGTGCCACTGGCTGCATCCGGTGAGCGGCTGGCCGATGGACGGTGCCCAGGTGCATGCCGCCGCGCAAGGTCTGGGTCTGGCGACCAAGGTGCTGCACCGGGAAACAGATTTTGTGCTGGAAGTCCTCGAAAAGGCAGGCGGGAACGATGGATGACAGGCTCTCGGCGATCGTCATTGTGGTGCCTGCACGCAACGAGGAGGAATTGCTTGGCGCATGCCTCTTGCGTCTGGGCAAGGCCATGGACCGGTTGAACCGTGCCAGGCCCGAGCTCGAGATTCGGCTCACCGTGGTCCTTGACCAATGCCGGGATTCGTCACCGGCGCTCGCGGCATCCTTTGCTGCCAACGACCCGCGTCTGTCGGTGCTTTCGGTGGGATGCGGGGTGGTAGGGGCCACCCGGGCAGCGGGAATAGATTTCGCCCTCGAATCCCTGGCCACTGATACCCCGGCGCGTCATTCGCCGGAACGCATCTGGATTGCCTGCACGGATGCCGATACCCGGGTCCCGGTGCACTGGTTGACTCGCGCCGTGAAGCTGGCGGAGTCCGGGTCAGACGTCATCGCCGGCACCGTGGAGCCCGACAGCGCCGACATGGACCAGGCATTTTATGCATTGTGGTGGCGAGACCATGACCGCGGGGAAGGCCATGGCCACATCCACGGGGCAAACCTGGGTTTCCGGGCCTCCGCATATTGCGCGGTGGGCGGGTTTGATCCGGTTCCGGTGAGCGAGGACGTCCTGTTGGTTGAAAAGCTGCGCAGAAGCGGGGCCAGGGTCACGGCCACCGGAAAAATCCACGCGATCACCTCCGGGCGGATGCAGGGAAGAGTGGGGTCCGGCTTCGCTGGGTATCTTCGAAAGCTGGCGCAGCGCCACGTGGAGCATGCCGGAGAACACGGTTCCTGAGGGAGCATCGCAATCCCCTTGCCACTTCGTGGCGATGCGCATATGTTGGCCACAGGGGCCCTGATCCCGGCCTCCAGGGCATCCTCCCGCAGTTCCTTCGATTCGGCACCGCACCGAGAAATGGGGAAGCAAATGGTTGAAAACCCGGGGAAACGTGCCGAACCGGACGCCGTGTCCGGTAAACCCATCCGTCATCGGCCAACCAAGAACGTCACGGCGACGACACGTGCAGGGGTGATTTGGACATTCACCATCGTCGCCATCGTGGTGCTGATCCTCCTGGTGATATTCATGATGCAGAACCAGACCCAGGCGACCGTCAACTTCCTCGGATTCCAAGGGCAGATGGCCCTTGGTGTGTCCATGTTGCTTGCGGCCGTGGGCGGGGCAGTCGTCGTGGCCATTGTCGCGGCGGTACGCATCATCCAGTTGCGAAGCCGCGCAGGTACCGCGGCCAAGCGCCTGGAATCCTGACCAAAATCGCATCCGTTGTGGGCGAACGTAGTTTCACATGTCAACAGCAGAGAGGATCCAACGATGCATGATCTCGAAAAACAGATGAAGACGATCCAGACCCAACTCAAGCACTGGGCGGAGAAGGCAAAGCAGGAGTATCCCAGCCAGTTGGAGGCCTCCGTGCGCCACGCCGTGGACCGGATGGACCCGGCCGGGCTGGCCCGGGCATCCGAGGAGGTCGTGGCCACCGTGACGGGTAACCGCAAGACGGCCCGCCGTGCCCGGAAAGCTGTCGAACTGGCCTTGCGCAACGCCCAGCGGAAGGCAGGCAGCAAGCACAAGGGCCGTGGTCGGGTGTTGGCCGTCCTCGGCACCCTGGCAGTCATCGGGGTCCTCGTCGTGATCGTGCTTCGCCGTGCCGCTGGACCCCACGAGCGGAATCTGGGAGCCGTCAAGTTGCACGCCGACGACACGACCGAGGGCGTGGATCCGGACCTCGGCGAATAACCCGGGCTGTGCCCGGAGGAAGGGCACCGGCGGCCTTGCTTCCCCCCCCATTTCCCAGGGGGATGTCGAGGGGCCGGCGCCCTTCTTGTGTCCGGCGCGCCACGGAACCCGCCTTGCAGCGGCTCAGTCTTCCCAGACCACCTGGGCCGGGTCCTTGTCTTCGCGCCAGCCGCGCCACACCGGATGGCGCAACCTGCCGCCCCCGGTCGTCTCGCCATAGCGCACCTCGCCGACGAGCTTGGGCGAAACCCATACCGCGTCATGGCTGTCGGCGGCCGGCACGTCCTTGGCCGCCGGTGTCTTGCGCCGCAGCTTCTCCAGCTTGGTCCGGGCGGCTTCCAGTTGTCGGTCGGTGAATCCGGTGCCCACCCGCCCGGCGTAATGCAGTTCGCCTCCCTTGGGAACTGCCAGCAATAAGGATCCCACCGTGTCTGCGCGGTTGCCCTTCCCATGGCGCCAACCAATAACAACGACTTCCTGGTGGCGGTCGTGTTTGACTTTCATCCAGTCCCCCGAGCGCTTTCCCGGGCGGTAGCGGCCATCGAGCCGCTTGGCCACGATTCCTTCCAATCCGAGTTCCGTGCTGGTTTCCAATGCCTCTTGCAGGGAACCATCATGGGCCTCGGGGATGTGCACGTGCTTGCCCGTGCGTACCTGGGAGACCAACAGCTTGCGCCGGTCGGCGTAGGACCGGTCCGTGAGGTCTTCCAGTTTCCCGGTCTTGGCGTTCGGCAAACGCAGGGCGTCGAACAGCATCAAGTGCACCGGCGCCGCTTTGGCGCTCTTCCCACCGTTGCCGGAGTTGCGGGTTTGCAGCAACCCGAAATTGGGGCGGCCGGCGGCGTCAAGTGCAACAATTTCCCCGTCCAACACGGCCCCGTCCGGGGCCAGTCCCGCAATTTCCTGCAGTTCGGGGTAACGTCCCTCGAGGGCCTGGCCATTGCGGCTGCGCAGGGTCGCCGTGGCTCCGTCAACCGTGGCCAATGCGCGGTACCCGTCCCATTTCATTTCAAAAACCCACGCCCCGTCCGCGTCGATGTCTTCCTCGGTTCCTGCCTGGGCGAGCATTGGTGCCGGCACGGCGGTGGACCGGGCTTCGGGCACCTCGTCGTGGGCTTCCGGATCGGGCGCGGGTGGTTTCTGCGGCTTGGGCTGGTCCTTCATCAGCTGCAACAGCCAGTTCTTCGCATCCCCCATCCCCGGCGTGTTGATCAGCGCGTATCGCCGCGGCACCCCGCCCAGTCCCCCGTCCGGGCGGCCGTGAAGCACGGCAATCACTTCGGAGTCCTCCCGCCATTTCTCGATCTCGCAGTCCCCGGAGTCCCAGAGCTTGACGGTCCCTGCACCGTATTGCCCGCGCGGGATCTCGCCCTCGAACTCGGCGTAGTCAAGCGGGTGGTCCTCGGTCATGACAGCAAGCCGGTTCTTCTTGGGTTCCAGCGGCGGGCCCTTGGGCACGGCCCAGGAGACCAACACGCCAGAATGCTCGATCCTGAAATCCCAGTGCAAGGCTCGTGCGTGGTGTTCCTGAATGACGAAGGTGGAGCGGCTTCCGGGTCCCGCAGGGTGGGGCGCGGGTGCCGGAACCGGCTCTGGGGTTTGGTCCGGGTCGCGCTTGGATCGATATTCGGCCAGTCTGTCAGGGGTGGCCACGGGGATCTTGCCCAGCGCTGCCATGGGATCGATGGAATCCTGCACTCGCTCCAGGACCTCATGGAAGTCGAGTTGGGCCAGCCTGAGTTGACCGATCTCGTCCCAGGTCCGCGGTGCCGCCACCGTGGGATGTGTCCGTCCGCGCAGAGAATATGGACAGATAGTGGTCTTGGCGACGCTGTTCTGGCTCCAGTCCAGCAACACCTTGCCTTCGCGCAGGGACTTCTTCATGTCGGAGACCACCAGATCCGGGCGTTCTCTCTGCAGTTGGGACGCCAGCTCCTTGGCCACCAGCGAGACCTGTTCGGAGGTGTGTTTTCCATCTAGTGCGGCATAGAGGTGGATGCCCTTGGACCCGGACGTCACCGGGTAGGCGACCAGATCCATTCCCTCGAGTAGTTCCCGGCACAGGAAGGCGACCTCGGCGCATTCGCCCAGTCCCGCACCGGGTCCCGGGTCCAGGTCCAACACCATCCGGTCCGGATTCATCGGCTTCAGGTGTTCGTCAAAGCGCCACTGCGGCACATGGACCTCGAGGGCAGCCAACTGCGCGAACCACGCCAGCACCGCGGGCTCGTTGACCATCGGGTAGGTGTTCACGTGGTCCTTGTGGGTGATGTTGGCCCGCGGGATCCATTCGGGGGCAGAGTCCTCCAGGTCCTTGCGGAAGAACACCTTGCCCGGCTTCTCCCCGGTCCCGACTCCGTCGACCCAGCGCTTGCGCGTTGCCGGCCGCCACGCCGCCTGCGGAATCAGGACGGTGGCCACATCCGCGAAGTATTGCATGACTTCGCCCTTCGTGGTCCCGGTCTCCGGGTAGAGCACCTTGTCCAGATTGCTGACCTTTAGCCGCCTGCCCGCCACCGAGACAGTCTGTTCCTTGGCACGCGTTGCCATGGGCAATTCCTTTCCCTTGCCTTCAACTGTGCCGTGGCCCTGCCCCGATGGCCAGCCTTTGTGCCCCAACGAAGCAAGTTCCCCCTCGCGGCAGGCCATGGCCATGCGCCGGTCGACAAGGTGCAATTCCCTAGACATGGCCGCGCTGTGCTGCGTAGCGTTTGGACTGTTGAACACCGGTCGTCCCCAGGCACCGCCAGGCCGGCCATCCAGGGTTGGTTCGTCCCTGGCCCCTCCACCCGCTACATCCATTCGCCGTCTTTCCGGGTCGCGGCTGCTTGTCCGGCAAGCGCCGACGGCCAACCTTGCGCGAACGAAGCATGAACCCCGCAAAGGTTTCCGGTGATTTGGTGAAGAAGCACAATCCGGTGGGGTCTTGAACCATGGATCCGCGCCGAGCCCTCGAAGGCAACAACAGGGATACTCTCCGTTGCCAGCCCCAATCACCAACACACGGAATCAAACACGCAGGAGGAACAATGGCAACCGCACGAGAAATCATGACGGGCTCGGCCGAATGCATCGGGGAAAATGAAACGCTGGAAGAAGCAGCACGCAAGATGCTTCAACTCGATGTCGGATCATTGCCGATTTGTGGGGAGGACAACCGGTTGAAGGGGATCATTTCCGACAGGGACATTGTCACCAAGTGCGTGGCCCAGGGCGGAGACCCGCGTACTACCCGAGCCGGAGAACTGGGCGAGGGCAAGCCCGTTACCATCGGTGCCGACGACAGCATTGAGGAAGCCATCTCCACCATGCAGACCCACCAGGTCAGGAGACTTCCCGTCATTGACGGACATGAACTGGTCGGAATGCTCAGCCAAGCCGACATTGCCAAGAACTACCCCGAAGACAGGGTCGGCGATCTCGTCAAGTTCATCTCGCTCGACTGAGCGCCGGCCATAATAGGGCCCGCCCCACCAACACCCGTTGAGTTGCGCCCGCAGGATTTCCCTGCGGGCCCCGCGGTGTTTCGACCTGTTCAACGGCACGCCGCCCGGGATTTCGGCCGGCGAGCCGGCAACGTGGTCCGTGTCATTCGCGAATACTCCAGAGTCCCCTTGCGTGCTCCATTCTTCATCGAGCCTTCGTCCCAACGAATGGACGCGGAAATGCTCTCGGTACGGCGGCTAACGGCTCGGTGCCAGTGTCACACACGGGAGCGGGCTCAACCCGCTCCACCGCGAGGGCCAGAATTGGACGAAACAAGCTCCAGTGTTTCAACGAACGATACGAAACTTTCGCGGTATTGCCTTCATCGGCACTTCTTTGTAATCTAAAAGTGGTTCAGCAGTGGGCCGTGGATCCTTCGAAAATGGAGCACTCCATGAAACTGCCTGTTGGCTTATCGCCGTGTGAACCCGCAGTACGATTCCTACCCTCCAGTACTCCGCATGGACCAGGCTCGGCCGGGCACGCCCTCAGCCCCCTGTCCGCAGAGCGCAGGTTGGCGCGATGAGGGTCATTGAGAACAACCAGGAATTGCTCCGATACCAGCTCTACGAGTTGGGAGATTTGGCCGGTTTCGTCCAATACAGCATGCAGGGCGACGAACTTTGGCTGCACTACACACAGCTCAAACGTCGATATAAGTCTGCCGAACTCATCGAGGAGCTGTTGCTCCACGTGCTGGATGATGCACACCGCCGGCGACTGGCCGTCATGCCGTTCTGCCCGGCCATGCGGCTGTTCATAGCCGATCATCCACAGTACCGGCGTATGATTCCGGAGGCCTGGCAGGATCGTTTCCTGTCAGCGCAGACGGCGGCGCTCAAACCGATGGACAAGGTCCGCTACACCGGTTCGCCGAAACGGCGCAGCACCGCTGCCCATGCACACGCAGCCACGCCGGTCGGCCTCGAACCTTCGTATACGGCCTCCAGGCAACCACAGCCACGCCTGAGCGGTGCCTAGGCCAGACTCCGGCGGATCAACGGCGGGTGCGGAAGTCTTCTTCCTCACCCGCCGTTGTTATGCCGTTCGCGGCCTCCGCCTAGGAAGTCGGGATGTCGAACCGCTCCCAGGCCCGGTGCGATGCCAGCAGCGTTGCCGTGTCCTGGATCGCTGATTCGGTGGTGGCCGTCACCAGCCCGGGGCCCATCGCGGGCAGCCCGATGTCCTCAAAGAAACCCTCGGACTGCTCCACTGTCACGATGGCCTTGCCTTGCCGGTACGCCTCGTGTAGCAGCAACACCAATCGCGGGTCCAGGTCTTCGGCGCCCGGGGGGCGGATGGCCCCTGCCTTGGCGTCAAGATCGACCCTGGAATCCGGTGCCGGGGACAACGCCGCGGCGACCACTATGGCGTCGAACTCGATGGACCGGGCAGTGAGCAGCGTACGGTCCACGGGGGAACCGTCCGCGAGGCTGCCACCGGTGGGTGCCAGCAGCAGTGGCTTCAGGCCCTGCAGGTTGGCGTTGGCCACCAGCAACTCAATGGTTTTCGCCGGGGTGGAATGACTTGCCACGATGCCAAGCACCCTGCCCTCGACCGGCCACATCCCACCCATTTGCGAGACCGAGGGGCAAAGCTCGGCTTCCGGCACTTCGGTGTCTGCCTCGGGGGCAGGCAGGCCAAGTTCATGCGCAACAGCAGCGCACAGCCCGGCATCGATGTTGGCCAAGGCCTGCAGTTGGCGTTTGCGGACCTGTTCGCTGGCGCACTTGCCCAGTTCAAACGAGTAGGCCTGTTGGACATGCAGTTGTTCCTGTGTGTCCAGTGAACGGTAGAACATCGTCACCTGGCTGAAGTGGTCCTCGAACGACACCGGGTTGCCACGTTCCTTGAGTGCCTCGGCGACATGCTCGGGAACGTCGATGAACGGCGCGCGGGTGTTGTCCCCCTCGCCGGCCATGAAGGGACAGCCGCCGTCCAGCGAATTGGGGTGGTAGGGCGCGATGCCGTCGTGCACGTACGTCTGGTGCATGCCGTCGCGCAACATGTCATTGACCGGCGCGTGCGGCAGGTTGATGGGCAACTGCGAGAAGTTCGGCCCGCCCAGGCGCGTGATCTGGGTATCGATGTAGGAGAAGAGCCGCACCTGGAGCAGCGGGTCGTTGGTGACGTCGATGCCCGGCACCAGGTGCCCGGGGTGGAAGGCGACCTGCTCGGTCTCGGCGAAGTAGTTGGCCGGATTCCGGTCCAGGACCATCTTGCCGATCAGTTGGACAGGAGCGAGCTCCTCGGGAACGAACTTGGTGGGATCCAGCAAGTCGATGCCTTTGAACATCTGCTCCTCGTTGTCCTCGAAGACCTGGACGCCCAGTTCCCATTCCGGGAATGCACCTGCCTTGATGGCCTCGGCGAGGTCGCGGCGGTGGAAGTCGGGATCGGCGCCATTGGCCAGCAAAGCCTCCTCCCACACCAGGGAGTGCACGCCAAGCCGCGGCTTCCAGTGGAACTTCACCAGCGAGGTCGCCCCGTCAGGGGCGACCATCTTGAAGGTGTGGACTCCGAATCCCTCCATCATGCGGTACGACCGCGGGATGCCCCTGTCACTCATGAACCACATCGTGTGGGCCTGGGCCTGGGTGTGTTCGGAAACGAAATCCCAGAACGTGTCGTGGGCGGACTGCGCCTGGGGTATCTCCAGGTCCGGGTGGGGCTTCACGGAGTGCACGACATCGGGGAACTTGATGCCGTCCTGGATGAAGAACACCGGAATGTTATTCCCCACCAGATCGAACACGCCCTCTTCGGTGTAGAACTTGGTGGCGAAACCGCGAGTGTCTCGGACAGTGTCGGCCGATCCTCGCGATCCGGCGACGGTGGAGAACCTGACAAACACCGGGGTTTCCACGCCGTCGGCCAGGAACCCGGCACTGCAGATCCGCGAGCCGGTGCCGTAGCTGATGAACCGGCCGTGGGCCCCGGCGCCGCGGGCGTGGACCACGCGCTCGGGGATCCGTTCATGGTCGAAGTGGGTGATCTTTTCCCGCAGGTGGTGATCCTGCAGCAGGATCGGGCCACGCGGGCCGGCCTTAAGCGAGTGGTCGGTATCCCGCAGCGGTGTCCCTTGGCTGGTGGTCAGCGCAGTTCCCTGCGGATGGGTGGGCCGGGCGCTTTGCTTCGGACCGGATTCGCCCGGCGCTTCAGGAGTTGGAGTGAACATGTCAGAACCCGCTTTCGTTCCGTGCCCGCAGTGGGGCGCGTGCGATGGAATGTTGACTTTCGGCGGCGTTTCGCATGTTTGCGTGGAGGTGGCTCGTCTTGCAGACGCCGCCACCTCCACCGTAGGCCCGGGTCCCCAGGGCACGTCAAGGAAAGTGCACGTGGCACAGTGTCGGTCTCTGCTGCGGGCAATCCCCGGCCATGCCCGACCCTTTCGCCTATTCCGGTTTCAGGACCAAGTTCTCCGGTTCGGTTCCGTTGGCCCATGCGACCAACTGGCGCTTCAGCAGAGCCGTCATGCGCGGAAGAAAGGCCTCGGTGTTGCCGCCGTTGTGGGGAACAATCAAAGCGTTGGGCAAGCTCCAGATCGGGTGGTCCCCAGGCAGGGGTTCGGGATCGAAGACATCGGAGGCGCAGCGCAGCCGGCCCGTGCTCAATTCCGCAACGAGTGCATCGGTGTCGACAACCGGGCCGCGGGCCACATTCACGATCAACGCGTCGTCGGGCAGGGCGGCCAACAACTCGGCGTCCACCAGGTGGTGGGTGCCCGGGTTGTGGGGCACGATCAGGATCAGCACCTCGATGTCCTTGGCATGGTCCAGCAGGTCGTCGATCGCCAGGACCTCGCCGTGGGCATCGGTGCGGGCGCGGGTGCCGAAACGGCTCATTTCGACTTCGAACGGCACCAGCCGCTTGCGGATTTCCTCACCGATGCCGCCGACGCCCACGATGGCGACCCTGCGGTCCGCCAGGCCCGGCCAGCGCCGGGGGTTCCAACGGCCCTCAGCCTGGTCGCGCACTGCCTCGCCAATGCCGCGCAGCGAAGCCAGGGCCAGGCCCACGGCCAGCTCGGCGGTTGCTGCGGCGTGGACTCCGGCCGCCGTGGCGACAGCGACATCGGGGCCCACCAACTCGTGCACGCCGTCGAATCCGGTGGTCTGCGTCTGAACTAGTTGGAGATTCGCGGCCCGCCCGATGCCCTTGAGCATCGACATGTTGGCCATGTACGGGAAGACGGCCACGTCGATCTCATCGAGCTCCACCCCGTCCGGTTCCCCGGCAATGTCCCAGACGCCTGCCTTGATCCCGTCGGGCAACGGGCCCACGGCGTCCAGAAGTTCGGTATTGGGAAATGACACAACGTGGATTGGCTTCATAGGACTTAGCCTAAGTTGGCCCAATACGCCGCCCCAAGGGCAAAACGCTCCGCGTCGCTAAGACGGGCACACATGACGCGTCTCCCCCGCGCCAGCCAAATGTTCCAACGACCCTACTCAAGGCAATATTTGTGACCTCGATCCCAAAGGATCGATTCGGTTTGCTTTCCGCCCGCAAGCTGGTATAGTTTCATGTCGTTGCAGAGCGCGGGAGCCACGAACTCCCAGCGAAACAACAGTCGCACCTCTAGCTCAATTGGCAGAGCAATTGACTCTTAATCAATGGGTTTCGGGTTCAAGTCCCGAGGGGTGCACATACAAGAAGGTCCGGTTTGCTAAAGCGAACCGGACCTTCTGCTTTTCCGACAGGAAGTGATCTTGCCGCCATGCGGCATCCCCCACTGGTCGGCACGGCCGGCACGCCGCAAACTCCGGCCACAGCGAGTTTCGCGCAACGGTGCACTGCCCGGAAAGCCCAGCGATAGCCGTTGGCGTTTCCGGGTCTCACAGAATGCAACAGTCACCCCTGAAATGCATTTGGCCATGAATTCGGGCACCCAGGGCTCAACAGCGGATGGGCATGCAAGGGCCCCGGATCCCGACCGCCCGTCGACGGCATTCCCCCGGATTCGCCTCGCAGGGCGGTGACCGGGATACGACAACCTACATTGGCGGTGTGGTGATATTTCATGCCGGCGACACCCCGGGACACACCTGTCGAGGATCGCGGCGTCCGGGCTCCGGAACCACTGGACCCGATAGCCCTGTACGGTGTGCGCGCAATCACATATCCAATTCCGGGAATTCCGATCCAAAAATCCGGGCAATTCCGTGCCAACAATCCCGTGAATCCCCGAGATATCGGCATTTTTGCATCATCACCCGGACCCACCTCGCCGATTTTATTTCCTGGGTGTTTTCTGGTTATGATTATCTGCGTCGCAAGGACGGGCTCCGCACGGAGCGCTGACCAGAGCGACTCAGCACCTCTAGCTCAATTGGCAGAGCAATTGACTCTTAATCAATGGGTTTCGGGTTCAAGTCCCGAGGGGTGCACGGTGAGAAAGACCCGATCTGTTTCGACAGATCGGGTCTTTCGTTTTTCCCAACACTCCCAGCCCATCGCGACATCACCTCGTGGCCCGTTCCCTTGGGCCAGCATCCGCCATTGCGGTCGCACCCGCGCATCGCGAGCCACGCGGTCGGTTGCGGTCGGTTGCCGTAGCGCGAAGGACCCTTGCCGCTTGGGCTCCGCCCGATATCCGCAGACCACGCCATGCCCGCGACCACACCCTCCGGTCACATATTCGATAGGCTCGGGGGTAGACCCCCATCGAAGCTTCGATTCGCCGCGGCATTCAACTGCTCACGCCGAATCCACCACACCCAGGGAGTACCCACATTCATGAGTGAGAACGCCACCACCGAAACCGCCCGCCTGTCCGCCGGAGACACCGCGCCGGACTTCACCCTGCCCGATGGCCGGGGCCAGGAACTTGCCCTTTCCTCGCTACGCGGGAAAAAGACGATCGTGTACTTCTACCCAGCGGCCTCCACCCCGGGCTGCACCAAGCAGGCCTGCGACTTCCGCGATTCGCTCGATTCGCTGGCGGCGGCCGGCTACCAGGTCGTGGGCATCTCCCCCGATGCGCCGGCCAAGCTGGCCAAGTTCACGGCCAAGGAAGACCTGACCTTCCCGCTGCTGGCGGACGAGGACCACGCCGTTGCGGCCGCCTACGGCGCATGGGGTGAAAAGAAGAATTACGGCCGCACCTACGAGGGCCTGATCCGATCCACCGTCGTGGTCGATGAGCAAGGGATCGTCGAATTGGCACAGTACAACGTGAGGGCCACCGGACACGTCGCCAAGTTGCGTCGTGATTTGGGTCTCGATCCAAAATAAAGTTTCGCCCACAGCCCAAAAGCCACAAATCGGGCCAAAATTCTCCGCTAGACTGATTTCTGCCGAACTTCGAAAGCGGTTCGCTGCCTTGCGAGCGTGGCGGAATTGGTAGACGCGCTGGATTTAGGTTCCAGTGTCTTCGGACGTGGGGGTTCAAGTCCCCCCGCTCGCACACAAACGTCAAATGTATCCTTTGATACCTACGGCGCCACGCAGGGCCCCCGGATACTGCCGGGGGCCCTGCGCTTTAACATTGAGCAGCGGCCCGCCACCATTTGGAGCCCAAAACACTGACGAGGAGTCTTTGGTGCCAGACCAGCCGCACAGCCCGGATCGACCCAGGGCCACGCGCCGAGCCTTCCTTGCCGGCAGTCTGGGTCTCACGGCGCTGGCCCTGACCGGCTGCGATTCCAAGGACACCACGGCACCTTCCAGTCCGTCCGGCAGTGCCGAACCGGCGATCCGTACTTTTCACTTTGGTTCCGCCGCCGATCCGGCAGGACTGGACCCCGCAATCTCCGGGGACAATGAGACCTTCCGCATCACCCGCCAGATCTACGAGGGTCTCATCGGGGTGGACCGCGAAACCGGGGCGCCGATCCCGCTGCTCGCCACCGACTGGATCGTGAGTCCGGACCGACTGCAGTACACCTTCATCCTGCGCCGCGGAGTCAAGTTCCACGACGGGACGGACTTCGATGCACAGGCCGTGGTCACCAATTTCGAACACTGGATAGCGCTGCCGATTGATGTGCGCGCCAACTCCGACCAGGGCTTCACCCAGGTCTTCCGCCACAACGAGCAGCTCCCGGTGCTTCCCAAGTCAATCCCCGAACCCAAGGCCAACGCGAACGACGGCAACGAATCCATTGACCCCCAAAAGCTCGTTGAGCACGCAGCGCAGACGGCGTTGCTGGCTACGCTCCGTGAACAGCTCAAGGCAAATCCGTTCGTGGGGACCAGCGTCGGTGGCACCGCCAGCTACTTCGGATCCATCAAGGCCGCAGACACCCACACCGTGGTGCTGACCCTGCGCCAGCCGATCTCCGGACTCATCGAGGCGCTGACGCTGCCCGGCCTGGCCTTGGCCTCGCCCAAGGCACTTGCCACCCCCGCGACATCGAACGACCAGGTATCGTACTTGGCAACCCAGCCGGTAGGCACCGGGCCGTACAAGTTCGTGTCCTGGAAGGACGGGGCGGTGACCTTGCGCAGCTTCACCGAATACTGGGATGCCGCCGCCGTGGAAGCCAACCCTACCGCTCCCACCTTGGTCGTCTTCCGTGAAATCCGTACGCCGTCCGGGCGCCTGGGTGCCCTGGACCGCGGCGAGATCGACGGCTTCGACCTGGTCGCGGTGACGGGGTTGCGCGAATTGGTGCGCGAGGGCAAGCTCATCGTGCAGCGTGACCCGTACGCCGTGACCTATCTGGGCATGAACCAGAACAACAAATGGTTGGCCAAGGAGGAATTCCGCCAGGCGATCGCCCACGGAATCGACAGGCAAAAGATCATTGAACAGTTCTACATCTCCGGCACCAAGGAAGCCCGGGGCTTTTTGCCCGCTTCGCTGGGGATCAAGACCTCGGACACGTACTACGGCCCGGATTCCAATCGCGCCAAGGACCTGCTTGAATCCTGCGACTACGACGGAAGCCCCATCCCGTTCCTGTACCCCTTGAACATCTCCCGTGCCTACCTGCCCCTGCCCGAACTCATCTATGCAGAAATCTCACGGCAGTTGGCCCTGGTCGGAATCAAGCTCGCACCGGTGCCGATGGACTGGAACGACGGCTATGTCGCCGCGGTCCGCTCCGGGGACACCCCTGGCCTTCACCTGCTGGGCTTCAACGGCGGCTACCGGGACCCGGATGATTTCATGAGCGCACTCTTTGCGGACAACAAACAGCAATTCGGCTACGACTCCCCCGTCCTTTCCGCGCAGGTGCTGCTGGCTCGTTCCATGCCCTCCGGCGAGCAGCGCATCAACGCATACCAGGACCTTTCCAACACCTTGGCCAAGGACCTGCCAGCCCTTCCCCTGGCCTTTCCCATCTCGGCGTTGGCCTTCAACGATTCCGTAAGGAACTACCCCTCGTCTCCGGTTTTGGACGAAGTCTTCACCGATGTGAGGATGAACACTTAATCAGCCCGCTGTCAAGGGACCAATTTCTTGGACACCCCCGGATGGCGCTAGTCTTGCCTAGAGTCAAGACGAACTTTCAATGGAGAACCCCCGTGCCTTCTGAATCCACCAATCAGTCTTTCGACGTCGTTCTCATCGGCGCCGGTGTCATGAGCGCGACGCTCGGCACCATGATCAAGCAGCTGGAGCCGGGGTGGAGCATTGGCCTTTTCGAGAACCTGGATCAGGCCGGCCTCGAGTCTTCCTCCCCGTGGAACAACGCGGGAACCGGCCACTCGGCACTCTGCGAACTGAACTACACCGCGGCCGGCCCCGACGGCAGCGTCGACCCGGCCAAGGCCATCGGCATCAATGAGCAGTTCCAGGTCTCCCGCCAGTTCTTCTCGCACCTGGTGAAGAACAAACAGGTCGGCGATCCCTCCACCTTCATCAACGCGCTGCCCCACATGAGCTTCGTCATCGGTGACGACCACGCCAACTACCTCAAGACCCGCTACGAAGCACTCAAGCCCCACACGCTGTTCAACGAGATCGAGCACACCGAGGACCTGGACACCATCAAGTCCTGGGCCCCGCTGGTGGCCAACGGCCGCGACGAATCCCAGCGCGTGGCAGCCTCCCGCGTGGTCTCCGGCACTGACGTGGACTTCGGTTCACTAACTCGCCAAATGACCGACAACCTCGCCGCCAACGGCGCGGAGGTCAGCTACGGCCACCGCGTCACCGGCATCAAGCGCGACGGCACCGGCTGGGACATTTCCGTGCGCGACAACGCCACCAAGGCGACGCGCAACGTGAAGGCCAAGTTCGTGTTCGTGGGTGCCGGCGGCGGCGCCCTGGGCTTGCTGCAGAAGGCAGGCATCGACGAAATCAAGGGCTTCGGCGGCTTCCCGGTCTCCGGCCAGTTCCTGCGTTGCACCGACGATGCGATCATCGACCAGCACCACGCCAAGGTCTACGGCCAGGCCTCGGTCGGCGCCCCACCGATGAGCGTGCCGCACCTGGACACCCGCTTCGTCGACGGGAAGCGCTCGCTGATGTTCGGCCCCTACGCCGGCTTCTCCACCAACTTCCTCAAGACCTCCTCGTTGCTGGACCTGCCGCTTTCCATCCGCGCGCACAACATCCTGCCGATGCTCGCCGTGGGCAAGGACAACCTGGACCTGACCCTGTACCTGATCAAGGAAGTGCTCAAGTCCCGGTCAAAGAAGGACGACGCGCTACGCGAGTACCTGCCCGAGGCCACCGGCGAGAAGTGGGAATTGATCACCGCCGGACAGCGCGTCCAGGTCATCAAGAAGGATGCCAAGAAGGGCGGCGTGCTGCAGTTCGGCACCGAGGTCATCACCTCCGCCGACGGCACCATCTCCGGCCTGCTGGGAGCCTCCCCGGGAGCCTCGACAGCGACCCCGATCATGATCGGCCTGCTTGGCCGCTGCTTCCCGAAGCAGTTCGCCGGCTGGGAGTCCAAGCTCAAGGAGATCATCCCGTCCTACGGTGTGAAGCTCAACGAGAATGCCTCGCTCTACGCCGACGTGCGTGCCGAGACCGACAAGGTCCTCGGCCTCGCTTAAGTAGCAGGTGCGCCGGCACCGCCTCCGGTTGGACCAAGACAGAAGCCCGATTCGTGGTTTTCCCTTTCGCATGACGTGACGGGATCATCGAATCGGGCTTTTGCCGTCCCGTCCGCCCGGGCATTCCCACCACATGGACGCCGAGTTCAGGGTCTGCACCCAAGCCACCTCCTGCTGCGCATCTTCACTGCGGAGTTCATGCACCCCAGTCGCCCACGCAAAGTAGCGCGTCCCATCCGCTGAGCAAACCACCCGAAACGTTGCGACGCAGACACAATCCCGGCCGAGCTCTTTACAGTGCCCTGTCCGCGGACCATACTGACTTCAATACTTGGGAAGTATTTACATCATTGGGATTATCTCCGGTTCTTGGCTAACCCGGAGATTGCTTGGGAATTTGGGAACTTGGGGAGGTTGTACCAGCCATGCTTGAAACTTGGGGAAATCGCGCTGCTCCGCGCCATCACAACATCGGGTCGAGACCCGTGACATCGGAATCCGCTAGACCATTGCTTTCGCGACGCTCTTTCGGCATCACAATTGGTGCCTCACTCGTCCTGGGCGCGGGCGGCATCGCCGCATTGGCAGCCGCATTCACCGCCGCCGGACCGTTGGGCACCACCACCGTTCAAACCAGCTTCGGACAGGCGCGGATATCCCGGGCCGAGCGACAAGCGAGACTGGCCTCCGGAGCCGCCGCCGGAGGCGGCCACTCCGGGCACCAGTCAACGGTCGACGGAACCCGGCAACCGGTCAACATGACATTCGGGGACCACTTGCTTCTCCAGCTCGAGGTCTTCAATGAAAGCGACGAGGACCAAATGTTCTCGCCGGGGCTGCTGCGCATCCAAGGCAACAGCCAACCGTGGCTCGTCGTCAACCGTTGGAACGACCTCACACCAGGGCTGATGGCCCCGGGGACACAGGTCCGGGCCAATATCAGTTTCCTGGTTCCATCCGATGCCACGGCGTTCACCGCCTTATTCGATGACATCGCAAATCCAGGCGGAAAACCCGTAGAACTACCCTTGCCGGCCGTGAACTGGCGTCCCGGATTCCTGGAGGAAGCACATGTCTAGCGATAGGGTGCCCGCAAAGACCAACGGCACAGAACCCGCATCCACAACCGATTCCCGCCCGGATGATCCCGGTGTCGATCGGTCCAGTGTATTGAAGCTCGGTGCCGCAGCGGCCCTGGGAACTGCCGCAGCCATGGCGGCGGTGGCCCGCCCGGCCACTGCGGCCCCACCGCGCAGGGCCCGTGCTGCGGTTCCCGTGGCCGTCACCCCGCTGCCCGGGGTGCTGGACCTCTACATCAACGAGGGCTACACAAGGATGGTCGATGATTCCCTGGTCTACCAGCGTGGATTCGGCGACCAGCCAACGGCCCTTCGGGACGCGAATCCGTCACTGCGCATCGTTCCGAAGATCTTCACCCGTGCCGGAAAGGTGGTGGAATCACGGACCTATCCATTGAATGCGGTGCCTCCCCCCAACGGGACGCCGACACCTGCCGGACCGGACCCCGCGAACCCGGGCCAGTTCTTTATCCGGCGAAACCACTGGGCCAGCTATTTCCCGCAACGCACCATCATTGTCGAGACCGGTTCCAAGGTGCGGTTGCGCATTTTCAACCGCCTGGCCGGCACGCACCAGTTCACCGTTGCCCAGGCGGCCCACGGCCGCAGCGACATCACCACGGGACCGATACCTCCAGGCGGGGAAGCGCGGTTGGACTTCGACGCACCATACGCCGGCACCTACATCTACTACGATCCAACGAATGCGCCGGTCCAGCGTGCGCTCGGGCTCTTCGGATCCATTGTCGTGGTGGACCCGGAGGACGCCTGGCGGGTCGCGCCCAACCAGATGGGCTTTGAAAGGCAATGGCTGTGGGTCACTCATGCCATTGACACCAAATGGGCCAACATCGAGGCAGCCGGCGGTACCGTTGACCCATTGGCAACCCCCGCCGTTCCCCGCTACTTCCTGCTCAACGATCGCAGCGGCTATGAGGCCTTGGGCCATTCACCCAACAGGGATATCAATCGGCTCGCCCACGAGGAGTCGCTGGTCTCCGGCTATCCGCGACAAATTGATGTACGCGACTTCGGGGAGGACGCGACACTGGGCACCATCCGCGGCGGGCAGGTGGTCAGGATGATCAATGCCGGAATCGCGTTCCACCAAATCCACTTCCACGGCAACCACCTGTGGACCGTGCGCCGCAACAACGTCGAATGGCCGCGTGAATTCGGCCACGTGGATGAGGACGGACACGTGGTGCTGCAACAGTGGGAAGACGTGGTCCAACTCGAACCCATGGATCGGAAGGACTGCATCATCCCCATGAAGCGACCACCCGACGCCACAGACCAAGTCTGGTACGCCCGGACCGAAGACTGGAAATATCCCATGCACTGCCATGCCGAGATGTCGCAGACTGCGGCAGGTGGCATGTACCCCGGTGGGTTGGTTGCCCACTGGGAGCTTAAATCACCGGTGATTGGAGGCTAAGACCATGAGAACAACATTTTGGGATGCACTAAGCGCAGCTGCGGGTAAGGGCCGCGATTCGCGCCGCGACGACGACGACAAGAAGGGGGCTTCACGCAAGCCACGGGCCACCAAGTCACCCAAGCCCACGCCGACCCCTACGCCGAAGTCGACGCGCAAACGCACTTCTAAGCCGAAGCCGACCAAGTCCGCAACGCCAAAACCAACGCCGACCAAATCGGCAACACCAAAACCAACGCCGACCAAGTCCGCAACGCCAAAGCCGACGCCGACCAAGTCCGCAACAGCAAAACCAACGCCGACCAAGTCCTCCACCTCGACGCCAACACGCAGCTCCTCGGGGCCAACCTCCACCAGCAAGTCAGCGACCGCATCCACCAGCTCGACGGCTCCGTCGCCACGGCCCACGAGTGCCTCACCGTCCGATGACGATGGCGAGGAAAGGGACTACGACTCCCAGGCCGATTTCGCATCGCACCAGATGCAGCAAGATCGGCCGGAGACCCACTTCCTCCAAACGCCGCACTTGTCGGTCGACTTGGACCTTTCCAGCCGTGACTTACGTTTTCCCGACGGCGCGGAGTTCGAGATGTGGGTCTTCCATAAGACTGACGGCGGCCGCGGATTCCCCAGTCCCACCCTGCGGCCCGCGGAAAGGACCATCTTCCACGCCAGGGTGGAACCCAGCATGGGGCCACACACCATCCACTGGCACGGCATGGAGCCGGACCCTCGAAACGACGGGGTGGGGCACACCTCCTTCGAAATCGACGACCACTACACCTACCAGTGGCAGCCCGAACCGGGGCGTGCCCACGATCCGAACTACGGCGCGGCAGGAACCTATTTTTACCATTGCCACGTCAACACCCCGCTCCACGCCCAGATGGGGCTGTTGGGCCCGCTGGTCATCGATCCCATCGTGCTGCCCGAATTCCCGGTTTCCCCGGGAAACCGGCGAGCCTTTGCCGACGGACCGGAATACGACATCGCCACCGAGTCATTGATCATGCCGTACTCGATCGATCCACGATGGCACGAGCTGGGGCATGCTGCCGGCCTGTCAGGTGAAGATGTCGGGCTGAACCGCTTTGAACCCACTCACTTCTACATCACCGGCGGTCTTTTGGCCGAGCGCAAGGAACGTGAGGAGGAGGTGTGGGCACCGAAGCAGCTCCCGATCAACGTGAAGGGAAATGGGAAGGCACCAAGCCTGATGCGCTTCCTCGACGGAAACTACCTCCCCAACAGTGTCACGTTCCTCAACGAAGACGGGACACCCGCCCGCATCGCCGAACTCATAGCCCATGACGGCAGGCCCTTCCGGCACACCTCCGCTCCCGGGGCGCCCGCAATCCCCACCAGCATGCATCCGGATCCCAGGGCCCATTTGTTCACCCATAGATTCTGCATGGGGGCCGCCGAGCGATACGACCTGCTGCTGCATCCGCCCACGGCCGGAAACTATACGCTAGTGATTGAATGGAACAATTGGATCACCGGTCAGCGGGTAGGTCGCCGGGAGTTGAAGCTTATCGCCTCCTGAATCTCTTCCCTGCCCACTCGAGCCAGTCCCCTGCCGTTGCCCTTGAATGCATGCGTGCTCGGTGCTTTGCTTGCAGTGGATAACCCGTCACTCCGGATGCCCAGGTCGGCTTGCTCCTCCTGGGCATCCGTGTTCGCGCAGCCGCATGGGATGGATGGTGGGAACGGGTGGAAAATTCGGGAAGGACACAGCCATGCTTGGCCACGGTTACTTGAACGCATTGAAGAATGCCAAGAGCACTGTCTATGGTCCGGCGAGGGAAAAGATCGGGACACTTGGGAACATTTTCATGGACGTGCGCACCGGGGACGCGGACTTCGTGACTGTTCGTCTCGGCCTGTTCGGAGCGGAGGAGCTCCTCGTCTCCCTCAGGGGCGCGGTGATCACTGACGGCCACCTGCAAGTTCGGTTCTCCAAGGATGTCATCAGGCACGCGCCAAAGGTCGACCCGGCGTCCGTGCTCGATGACGCGGAGAAATCGTTGTTGGATGGCTATTACTCGGTGATGGACCCGGACACCGGCGGATAGGACCGTATGGCCCTGGTGGGGATTCTCGCCGTCGCTGGACAACCATTTTGATCCCCGCGATGTACACCCCCGAGCCATCGGATAACGGTTCGCCTGCGATGCTAACTGCCGGCGGGGTTCCCTACCCGGGCCATCATTGTATTGGGATTTTCTCGATGACCAGGTGTGGATGTTTCCGGCCGTCTCCTAGTGATGCGACAGTTTCTTGAATTGCGATGCCGGCAGTGTTTGGCTTGCGACATGGGCGAGGCAGCGGGTCACACGCTTCCCGTTTGCCAGTCCGTGGCTTAGCTCGAGCGGGGAGGAAGTCGATGCCGGTAAGTGGGCCAATCGTGGGCGGAGCAAGTCTCCGCTTACGGGCGACCACGGCACAGGACATGACATGCCCGTTCCCCGTCACACAGAAGAATCGTTCACGATCCTGCGCGGGCCACTTCGAATCTCCTCCCGAGCTCCCCCGGAAAGGAAAACACCATGCTGAACAACGAAGACCTCAAGCCACTGCTGGAAACCAAAGCCAACGTGTTTGGCTCCGAAGGAGAAAAGATCGGTACCCTCGGTCAGATCTATCTTGATGATGGAACCAACCTCCCACACTTCGCTACCGTGAAAACCGGTCTGTTCGGTTCGTCCGAAAACTTTGTGCCGCTGGATGATGCGGAAATCTCCAATGGACAGCTCTACGTCAGGTTCACCAAGCAATTTGTGAAGGACGCCCCCAACGTCGATCCCATGGGGCATCTGAGCCCCGAGGACGAGGACCGCCTCTACGACTACTACTCGCAGGCCGGTCTGGGCGCGGACCGTGGAGTCGTTGAACCCGGAACGCCAGAGACCACAAGAGACCAGGGCAACCCCGAACCGGTAGGACTGAACCAAGACACCCCGCAGCGCTCCGAAGAACATGTGCACACCATCGGGAGCACGTCCGGACATCCCCGAATCCGGAAGTACGTAGTTACCGAACATCACGTGGACGCATCGGCGTCCAAACAAGCAGGGGCATCCTCCGGCATTTCCGGGGAGCATGGAGCGTACCCCGATGAACCGCGGACGAACGACGTGGTGCGGGACGGAAGCGAATCAACGTCCGAAGGTGACCGTGTTGCTACCGAAGACGGGCCTGAAACGAAGCGCCCCCGCAGTGGCGAACGGATGGATCCCTGAGAAACGGCTTTGGGGCACGAGCAGCTCCTTGCGAGGCAATACCTAACGGGTGACAAATCACGAAAGAGGTCGTTTGATGGAAACCACGGGTTCAGGTTCGAGTACTTCCAGCTATCGCGCCAACGAGAGGTTGGCTCGGGAACGCAGCCAATTCGGTGGCGTCAAGGTCGGCAGTGCGTTCTTTGGCTGGGTGACCGCCATGGGAATCACTGTCCTGCTCACGGCGCTCATCACAGCCTTTGGTGCCGGCGTTGGCCTGGCCACCAACACCGATCTGGGCACCGCCACCGAAAGCGTTGCCGGTAATCCGGATGCCACCGCCTGGACCTCCGCCATTGTCTTGGTGCTGGTCCTGCTGCTCGCCTACTTTTGCGGCGGCTACGTAGCCGGCAGGATGGCACGCTTCAGCGGTATGCGGCAGGGGATGGCCGTCTGGCTTTGGGCGATCATCGCCGCGATTGCCGTGGCCGCGATCACAGTCCTTGCCAACGTCAAGTTCGAGGCCTTGGGACAACTTAACGGCATCCCACAACTTCCCATGGACGGCGCAATGTCCACTCTTGGTTGGATTGCGCTGGCAATCGCCGTCATCGTCCCGCTGCTCGGAGCAATCCTCGGAGGCCAAGCCGGGATGCACTACCACCGGCGTGTGGATCGCAACAGCGAAGAGATCTATCGGGCGCCCTAGCTCGGCCGGATACAAGTTCGCGGGAAGGGAGGCAGACAGGACATCGATGAATTTGTGGGCACGTCATGCGGGTTCAATACCCGAAAGCGGCTGTCGCGCTTCCGGGGCACGGCTCGCGGCCACTGTGGCCATGCACGTTACCGAACGTACAAAAATGTGGAACCAATCCTAGGAGGACCCCCATGGGTATCGGAGACAAAATCGGCAACAAGGCGCAAGAGGCCGTCGGCAAGATCAAGGAGAATACCGGCGACGCAACCGACAACGAAAGCCTGCAGGCGGAGGGCGCAAGGGAAGAGGCGGAGGCCAGGGCGAAACAAGCCGGCGAGCACCTCAAGGACGCCGCCCGGGACATCACCGACAAGTGAACAACCCAGGCAGGGCAAAGGTTGCTCCTGCCTGCAGAATCTGAGAGGTGGGGTCGACCGCATGCGCCGTCGACTCCACCTCCATCTTGGAATGCACGGGTTACTAGTGCCCTTGGCCGCGCTGCTTTACCCAGCGTCGAAGCGTGCGTCGTCTTCGTTCATGTCTTCGGGCCCGCGGTAATTTGCCTCGGGAGCTGCGCTTCCCGATTCTCCGATCGAGTCCATATCTCCCTCCTTGACTTCTTCGTTCTTTGGGGTGCCGTCGTCCAGCAACGTCTCGGCGTCGCGCAGCGGATCAAAACTGTCAAGCGTCGGAGGAACGGTCGTTTGGTCCTCCGGATCCCCGTCGGCATTCTTGTGGGTCATTTTCTGCCTCCTCGTTATCAACCAATTTGTTAGGAATTGCGCAGCGAATCGATCAGTTCCTGCTTGTTCTGCTTCGAATAACCACTCAACCCGATTTCCTTGGCCCGTGCCTTCAGCTCTGGAACAGTCCAGTCGTCGTAGTCGCCTGCTTTTCCGCCCCGCTCCCCTACCTTCGACCTACCGTCGCGGGCAGCCGCGTTGGCGATTCGAGCGGCTTTTTGCTTGGAATTTCCTTCGTCGCGCAACTTTTCGTAGAGTTCATCGTCCTTGATCTCCGGAGTCCTGTCCTTTGGCATTGTCATGCTCCCTTTACATTGAACTACCTCTGGCCATTCCCCGGCGACCGCTTCACCGCGCACATCCTCATGGGACAGCGGAGGGCTGTCGGCCACGAATCGGCGGCGGCCCGTTCCAAGACTGCGGGACGAGTCTCCGGGGCTGTGTCTGCCACGCTACTGGGCTACCTTCGGGTTTCCAACCTTTCTGAATGAGACTGCGGGTGGCTAGAGTTCCGTCAGCGGCGTGTCGAGCATCCAGGCAAGCGATGTGCCATCCACCCGCCCTTCACGCATTCCCTTGAGGTGCGCACTGAACAGGTCGAAGGGTATCCGCGGCGAGCGGTAGGCACGGGCACGATCATGGCTGAGGCAAGCCGGGTTGTGCCAGACGAGCAATTGCAGCGTTCCTTCGTCGGCATGCACCAGCGCCGGCCCGCGCTGGATGCCCAAGGCATCCAACCGGTGGGCCAGGGCCTTGGCCGACACCCCTCTTTCCCACAGGAAGGCGGCCAGGTCCCGCGGGGACTGCTTGTTCCAATCGATCGACAGGACTGTCTCCGCAGGCAGCAAAAGCGCATAGGCGAATTCCCGCGACCACTGGTTCCGGCGGCGTCCCCGGTGACCGATTTCCGGTTGCCTCCCGCCCACCAGCTCCCCGAGTTCACGGGCGAGCACCAGGTTGGCTTGGTACCAAGCGCCAGTGCCGCGCACCACCACGTAGGTGACCTCACCGGCGACCATGGCCCGGGCGTCGAATGCAGGACCCTCGGCCACCACGAAAACCCCGATGCCGAAGGCATTTTCAATGGCGGCGGGTAAATCCTGCATGAAGGGTTGCAAGGAGGCACGTGAGAGCTGCGAAGCCACTTGGGTCGCGGCTTCCTCGGGCGTTAATTCCGTGGGCGGCACGGGCACTGCGGGCGTCGTCAGGGCAACCTCCCGGTAAGCACCCGCCGGAAAGGCAACGGTCTCGGCCACTCGGTCCAAACTGCCCCGGACATATGGAGGTCCGTCGGAATTGTTGGCGTCGGCCCGCGGGTCTCCCGTGATCAGCCATTGGAGCGAGACCTTCAAGGTCTTTGCCAGCGCTGCCAATTCCCCGGCGCTGAAATTTCTTTGTCCGCTCAGAGAACGGCTCAACGCATCTTGGGTCATGGACACCTGGCGCGCGATGCCAGATTGGTTCAGCCCCTCGGTGTTAGAGCTAATGGCATCCCTGACGCGTAGTCGAATCTGGTCCACCCGTATCGAGTCCTCCCTCCCCCCGCAATTTTTCCCAACATATCGGCGCCCATAGCCACGGACGCCCCCGGCTGCTGCTTCCAGCATTGCCGCCCCTCCGGGCCCGTGTAAAGATAAATGCATGGTGGGGTTCAAATGCCGGTTACTTATAAAGGCGAACCGGAAACCGCGAATGTACGGAAAATGCCTTCCGCCGAGTCCGGAAATGCGCGACGTGTTCCGGGGCTCCGGCCCATCCGTTGGCTGCGAAAGCGAGAGCATTCCTGCACGGGGCACCGTTCCGGGAGGCACGGATTTCCGCGGGGTCGGGTTTGGAGAAAAAGGCGGATCACCCGGGGTTCATCCATGGCTCCGGCTCCGGCTCCGGCTTGGCACGTTCGCACGTGAATTCCCGCCTACAATTCCTCCCCATAATCCAGCGTCCCTTGATATCCGCCCCGTGAGCCGAGAACCCGGAAATCATGTCGGCCCACCTCACCGTTCCACCCCGATTCCGCTCCCTACGCAGTGGGGCATCATCATCCGGCTGCGGGCCATGCAAGGAGTTCGTCATGAGTACCTTTGGCATCGAAGAGGAATTTTTTCTCCTGGATCCCGACACCGGATTGCCCGCCGCGCCCGGTGAGAAGGCCCGCGAGGCGCTCATGTCCCTACGGGCGGGAGAGAGCAGTTCACAGCACGAGCTCCTGGATTGCCAGATCGAAATGGCGACACCCGTTTGCTCGTCCGCTCAGCAGGCCCTGGATTCTGTCCATGGCTTCCGGCAAGGCCTTGCGAGGACTGCATCGGGGCACGATCTGCTTGCCGTGTCCCTGGGCACAGCCCCGCTGATCGGGGCTTCCGCAGCCGGGATCGCCCCAACCGAACGCTACAGGGAAATACACCGGTACCTGCCGGGCATCAGCAGCGAGCAATATGTATCTGGTCTGCATGTGCACGTCTCGATCCAGGATTCCGAGTCCGGGGTGCACGCCCTAAACGGCATCCGCAGATGGTTGCCCGCGCTGGCAGCTCTGGGCGCAAATTCACCGTTCTGGCGCGGGCAAGACTCGGGGTTCGCCTCGTGGAGGAGTATCCACTACCGCCAATGGTCGGTGCAGGGAATTCCGCCCTATTTCACCGACGCGGATGACTACTTCAAGCGGCTGGCACAAATACTTGGTTCAGATGTAGTTCTTGATGCCGGCCACATCGGGTGGGCGGCCCGCCTTTCAAACCATTATCCGACCATAGAAATCCGGATTTCCGATGCCCAATTGCAGGCCGACGAGTCGGTGACGTTGGCGTTGATCATCAGGGCACTGGTGGAGACGATCATCCGTGAACCCGCTCCGCAGGATGGTATACATCCTGAGATGCTTGATCTCGCATTCTGGCAGGCGGCCAAGCACGGCCTAGAGGGGAACCAGTTGCACCCCGAGACCGGAGATAGAGTGCCGTCCGATCAACTGGTAGGAGTCCTGCTCGGCCACATCCGCGATGCGCTGGATGAGAACGACGACTTCGAATTCGTGAAAGCCGCCACGGACCGACTTCTGATTTACGGCAATGGTGCCCGGCGGCAACGTGAGAGCATGGCCCTGGGCGGAATCGACCGAGTCATCAATGATGCGGCAAGCGCGCTTACGGCCTGAGTTCGGGCCCGCCCCTCGAGGACGGGCAAGCCCAAGGCCGCGAAGGGCGGCATGCGTTTCGGCGCCGCATCTCACCGGGGCCGATCCGCACAACATCGTCACTAGTGAAACCGACTAATCCATCGACGGTGGCCTGGTGGTCGGGTCGGGGTGCGGCATGGGGTCTGGCCCCGGGGCCGGCGAGGGGAATGGGTCCGGGTCCGGGTCCGGCGATGGATCGGGATGGGACGGGGGCCCTGGCGGAAAGTCGGGACCTGGTACCGGGTACTCTGGATCCGGACCCGGCGGCGGGCCCGGTGGAGTATCAGGCGCGGGCTCATGCTCCGGAGGAAGTGTGAGGCTCTGGGGATCGCGGAATTCTGGAGTTCCCTGGCCGAACTGCATGAACATATTTTCTCCTCTGACTGTGGGAGTAGAAAGTCGTCCCTTCGCGGATTCAACTGGCAGCCTGGCACCATGGCCCGGCTCGTTTGACCGTTCGTCAATCGTTGCACGGGACGCAACGGTCAGTCCACCGTATCGACATCACGAATGTCGAAAGCGCCTGCGCCAGCGCTTCCGGCTGGCAATGTCCAGGCGCATCGAGGTTTTACCAACACGAGGTGCAGGCGCCCGAACAAATCGGTCAAATATTTTTCGGGTCTCCTGTTCCCCGGGTCCGTCGTTCGATAACGTCTCCTGCATAGAAACTAGCCAGAAAGAAGATTCAGGATTCACGTAGTGGCCCCACGACCTCTCTCAGAAATTAGCCGGGCATGGCCCCGGTGGGGCGGTTACCGGCAGCTACGGGCAATCCACTCGTGGAAAGTCATTCCACCCAAGGTCGTTGCACGTGCGTTCGACGACCGGGTTCCACCACATAGTGTTCCGTACGCTGGATCTTCAGCACAGCGTCACACTGCATTCCTCCGGGATACGCACGCAAAAGTCTCCTTCGAGGGGTGCAGGGAATAACATTGGGGGATCCTGCACCCCTCGCAGGAAAAGGTCCCAGACTCCGGTGCCAGGGAGACCTTTTTGGCCATGAGCGCCCCAGCGATGGAGTGAGGCTTTTCCCGGAAATCAAGGTACGCCTCTAGGTGCATTCGCGACCGCCGTAGGCCAACTAGAGTTGTTCTCGGAGCAATAGCGAACAAGACAAACTTTCTAGGATGGCAGATGCACCGGCTGGCGGCACTATCCCTGGGCAATCGCGCCCTCATCGCATTGATCACGGTCTTTGTGGCGGTGTTTGGCGTGATCACCATGGGGCAACTCAGGCAGGAGCTCATCCCCGCACTCGAGTTCCCGCGGATTTCGGTGCTGGCATCCCATCCTGGAGCTTCCCCGGAGGTCATCGACAGGCAGGTGGCCCAGCCACTCGAGGGCGCGCTCCAGGCAGTCGAGGGCTTGGAATCCTCATCCTCTACCTCGCAAACCGGCTTCACGACCCTCTCACTGTCCTTCGCCTACGGAACCGATCTGGACCGGGCGCGCGCCCAGGTCGACAAGGCCATCTCCAATGCCAAGTCCTCACTGCCCGAAGACGTCGAACCCTCGGCCTTTGCCGGTTCCATCGCCGACTTCCCCATCGTCTATCTCGCGGTTTCCGGGGGTGAAAACCTGAACGACCTGCGCGCGGACGTCGAGCGTCTGGTGCTGCCCAAGCTCTCCAAGGTGGAGGGCGTACGTACCGCAGAAGTTTCCGGTGGCACTTCCCAGCACATCGCAGTGCTTCCTGATACCGCCAGACTTGCCACCGAACGCCTGAACGGCAACGACCTGAAAAAGGTCATCGAGGAAGGCTCCGGACTGATGCCGGTGGGCCGTCTGGACACAGAGGGCCTTGATCTGCCCGTCACCTCCGGCTCCACCATCGATTCCCTTGACGCCGTGAAGTCGCTGCCGGTGCGCGGTGCCGGCGGCGTTCACGAGCTCTCGGAGCTGGCCGATGTCAGCATGCAAGAAGACGCCGCCACCTCGATCACGCGCACAAACGGGGTAGAGACGCTGGCCGTGTCGGTGACCAAAAAACCCGACGGGGACACCGTGGGCATTTCCCATGCAGTCGCCGCGCTGCTGCCCGGGCTCGCCGCGCAGCTGGGGCCCGACGCGACGTTCACCACGGTCTTCGACCAGGCCCCCTTCATCGAGCAATCCATCCACGACCTCACCGTCGAAGGGCTGCTGGGACTGGGCTTCGCCGTGGCGGTGATCCTGGTCTTCCTGCTTTCGGTGCGTTCCACGCTGGTCACCGCGATCTCCATCCCGCTCTCGCTGCTGGTGACCTTCATTGGCCTGCGCACCGGCGGCTACACGCTGAACATGCTCACCCTGGGCGCGTTGACCATCTCCATTGGCCGCGTGGTGGACGACTCCATCGTGGTCATCGAAAACATCAAGCGCCACCTCGCCTATGGTGAGGAAAAATCCAAGGCCATCCTCACCGCAGTGCGCGAGGTGGCCACAGCGGTGACAGCCGCGACGCTGACCACCGTGGCAGTGTTCCTGCCCGTGGCCCTGGTCGGCGGCATGGCCGGGGAACTCTTCCGACCGTTCGCACTGACCGTGACCATTGCCCTGCTGGCCTCGCTTTTGGTCTCCCTGACGATCGTCCCGGTGCTTGCATACTGGTTCCTGGGCCACAGCCGGCCAGGGGCCGCCGATGCCGCAGCGGCCCGGGCGGCTGCGGAGAAGAAGGAAGCGAAGTCCTGGCTGCAGCGCGGCTACTCCCCCATCCTGCGCAAGACGCAGAAACACCCCGTCATCACCTTGGCGGCCTCCGTTCTCCTGCTGGGACTCACCGTCCTCATGGTCCCGCTGGTGCCCACCAACCTGCTGGGCGGCACCGGGCAAAACACCTTCTCCGTCACCCAAAAGCTGCCGGCCGGTTCTTCCCTGGAAACCACCATGAAGGCGGCCGAGCCGGTGGAGGAGGCCCTGCGCGGGCTCGATGGCGTCGTGGATGTCCAGCTGACGGCAGGATCCCCGTCCGGCGGATTCGCCGCGTTCCAGGGCGGCGCGACCGACACTGCCGGCTTCACGGTAATGACCGATGCCGACGCCGACCAGGAAGCCATCCAAGCCGCCGCCCGCGCCGCCGTGGCTCCCCTGGCTGGCGACTCCGAGATTTCCATCTCCGCCGCCGAGGGCGGCCGGGGCAGCTCCTCCGCGATCACCGTCCAGGTCGGCGCGCCCACCCCGGAGCTGCTCACCGAGGCAACCCATGCCACTGTGGCGGCCCTGACGGGAATCGAGGGGGCGACAGACCTGGGCGACAACCTCTCAGAGGCGCGCCCGCAGGTCTCCATCGACATCGACAGGGCCAAGGCCACAGCCGCCGGGCTCTCCGAGGAGCAGATCGGCGCGCTGGCGGCCGGGACGCTCTCCCCCGTCCCCGCGGGCACCGTGCGCCTTGGCTACACGGACTACCCGGTGCGGATCGGCGAGGGAACCGACCTCACCGATCTCGACCAGCTGCGGAACCTGGTGCTGCCCGCCGCGGGCGGCACCGTGAAACTGGGCGACGTGGCGACGGTGGAGCGCTCCGAATCCCCTGCAACCATCACCTCCTCCAACGGGGATCGCATCGCCACGGTCTCCGTCACCCCGGGGGAAAACGACCTGGGTGCGGTTTCCGCCGAGGTCGACAAGCGCCTTGAGGCGCTCACCCTGCCCGCAGGAGCCACCGCGGAACTGGGCGGGGCGGCCACCGAGCAGGCCGAGTCCTTCGGCCAGCTCTACCTGGCGCTGCTGGCGGCCATCGCCATCGTCTACGTGGTGATGGTCGCGACCTTCAAGTCTCTCATCCAGCCGCTGATCCTACTGGTCTCCATCCCGTTCGCCGCCACCGGCGCCATCGGGTTGCTGCTGCTCACCGGCGTGCCACTGGGCCTGCCGTCGCTGATCGGCATGCTGATGCTGGTGGGCATCGTGGTCACCAATGCGATCGTGCTCATCGACCTGATCAACCAGTACCGCAAACCGCGTGACGGACACCCGGCGATGAACCTGCAGGACGCCATCCACCACGGGGCCCGGCAGCGCCTGCGCCCGATCCTGATGACCGCGCTGGCCACGATCTTCGCGCTTGTCCCGATGGCCCTGGGCCTGACCGGTGGCGGCGGATTCATTTCCAGGCCACTGGCCGTGGTGGTCATCGGCGGGCTCGTCTCCTCCACCGCGCTGACCCTGATTCTGGTGCCGGTGCTCTACCACCTGGTGGAGGGCGCCAAGGAGCGGGCAGCCAAACGCCGCATCGACAGGCACTCCGAACCTGGCACACGGGCCGGAAGCTCGGTTGTCGTCACGCCGACCGAACCGACGCGGGAGCTGATCAATGCCATGGCAGCGGCCGGGCGCACGCCGCTCACCGGTGGCGCATCCGTCGGGGCGGGCAACCCGGGCAACGGCTCGGTACCACCGCCGGTCAGCGCCACGGGCACCGCTGCCTCGGGCACCTTGATCAATCCGGCCACCGGGATGATCCCGCTGACCCGCAAGGAACGCAAGGAAGTCGAGGACGTACTGAGGAAGCAGCCAAGGGATTCCTGAGCCGGAACCGGATGCGGGGCGCCATCCTCGCCCATCAGACCGGCATCATGCCGCCACCCACCTGAACCCCGGCGGCCACACTGGTCCGGAAAACGAGCCCGGCCCTCTGGCCACTTTGTCCGACCGCACGTACGCTCAAGTCATGGAAAAGGAACAGACACACACGGACGTTGAGACCCTCGAATCCAACCAGTGCCTGGAACTGCTTCGAGCGGTTTCCCTCGGCCATCTCGCCGTGAGCCACGGCGACATGCCACAGATCTTCCCGATCAACTTCACGGTCGACCACGGCACCGTGGTTTTCCGCACCGGACCCGGGACCAAGCTGGAGACCCTGCGCAAGCAGCCCCACGTTGCCTTCCAGGCGGACGGGGTGAACCCGGAAACCGGCGTCGCCTGGTCGGTGATGGTCCAGGGCAAGGCGGAACTTTTCGGCGGCATCGAGGAAACGCTGGATTCCTTCAACCTCATGCTCTTCCCCTGGGAATCCGGGCCCAAGGACCAGTTCGTGCGCGTCATCCCCAGCTCGATGACCGGGCGGCGGTTCAAGGTTGCCGATCCGCTGACCTGGTGGAAGCACATGCGCCACGGATAGGCCCTACTACTTCTGGCGGTGAATTTCACCGGACTTCGTGGCGCTCGGGGATGGTCCGTGCCCGTCCATGAAATTCCCTGCCGGCGGCGATGGACAAGCACGTCAAAAGGAGTATCGTCGAAGACGTCGGGACCCCTCAGGACTTCAATGTGGCTCTACCGGCCTGTACCGCGCTCCAAGGAATCCAGGAGCAAGGTGTTCGTGCCGGCAACCCACGAGAACTTGAAGCGCGGGCCCCGACGCCCACACACCAAATCCGTTCGGGGATGCCGTGCCTCTCGCGCGACGGGAGATCCTCCCCCACGGGCCCGTCTACCGGCGCTTCCCGGCCAGCGCGGCATCCTCGAGGGCATTTCGCGGCACGGCGAGCAGCACGAGTGCGCACACGATCCCCGTCCCGCCGCAGATGGCCCAAACGATCATGTATCCGGCCAATGGCGCAGCGGTGTTTTCCACCGCCGTGTTCGATGCCGCCCCGGCCACCTGGCCGATGAGGGCCAGCCCGAAGACCGCCGAAGCGAAGGAGCCTCCAATGGTCTTCACCGCATTGGTCAGCCCGGTGGCCATGCCGGTTCGGTGATAGGGGGCGGCTGCCGCGGCCGCCGCCGGCAGAGCCGCGATCAACGCACCTGAACCGACGCCGGCAACCACCATGTTTGCCAACACCTGGGCCAGCGAGGCATGCAACGGCAGGAACATCAGATACCCGATGCCAACGAGCGCGCTGGCCGAGACCAGCGTCGCCTTGGCACCCATAAGGCGCGCAGCCACCGGGAACAGCAACGCCCCCACAAGCATGGACAGCACATACGCCCCAATGATGACCGAGACGCCCGAGGCGCCCAACCCAAGACCATATCCGTTGACGGCCGGGTCGGTGCGAGCGAAGGTGCTCATGGGAATCTGGGCGCCCAGGACCGAGACGCCAAAGAGCCCTGCGGTCAGCTGCACCGGCCACATTGACCGGGCGAAGAGGACCTTGAAATCTATCAGCGGATCGGCCTGCTTGTTTTCGTGGCGATAGAACACGTAAAGCACGGCCAGGCCCAGCACCATTGATCCCCATGCCAACGGGCTGGCCGTACCGTTGATCCGCAGGAAGCTCAGTCCGCTGGTGAGCAGTAGCAGGCCGATGGCCAGGTAACCGAATCCCCCGCCGTCAATCCTGGCCCCATTGCGCTCCCCGTCATCGGGCACCCCGAAGGCCACGGCAAAGATGCAAATCGTCGTGGCGATGGCGGGGATCGTCATGGTCAGCGGAACACTGCCGCCGAAGACCCCGATCAGCGCGCCGCCGGCCAGCGCACCGGCAATCACCCCGACCTCGAGCGCCCCAACCAGCAGCCCCGCCGCGCGACGGGTCATCGGGCCGGGGATGCCCAGTTTCCGGGCGCGTGAAAAGACGATGGCTATTTCCAGCGGCAGCCACACCGCATAGACCCCCTGCAATGCCCACGCGATCAGGAAGGTGGTGAAGGATCCGGAAAGCACCACTGCCCATGACGCCAGCGCGGTGACCACGGCCGAGAGCAGGAGCATCTTCTTGTGCCCGAAGATGTCACCGAGGGATGCCAACAGCGGGACCGCCAGCGCGCTGACCATGAGCTGGGCGGCCTCGAACCAATTCACATCCGCATCGTGGATTCCCAGATGGCGGGCTATGTCGGTCATGAGCGGGGTGTAGTAGCCCTGCAGGATCCCGCTGGTGAGTTCCACAATGGCCAGGAACCCGACGATCCCGGCCACCGAGTTCCAGCGCACCGGATCCCGCCGGGCAGGGTCCTGGTTGATCGATAAAGGCGTGTCCATGGCCGGAGCCTACCGCGAAGCCGAAGCGAGACGTGAGGGACGCCACATGAACCCTGGGGAATTATTTGGTGACGATTCTCGCTATTCCATGCAAACGCATATAAATCTGGCATACTGGTTACCAGAGCGAAGTCCACCCAGCCCAACAGGAGGCATCATGCAGTTCGGTATTTTCTCAGTCAGTGACATCACCCGCGATCCCACCACCGGCAAAACGCCGAGCGAGGCCCAGCGCATCAAGGACATCGTTGCCATCGCCAAGAAGACCGAAGAGGTCGGCATGGACGTCGTCGCCATCGGCGAGCACCACAACCGCCCGTTCTTCTCCTCGTCCCCCACCACCACTTTGGCCTACATCGCGGCGCAGACCGAGAAGATCATTCTCTCCACTGCCACGACGTTGATCACCACGAACGATCCGGTGAAGATCGCCGAGGACTTCGCGATGCTGCAGCACCTCGCCGACGGCCGCGTGGACCTGGTGCTCGGACGCGGCAACACCGCCCCGGTCTACCCCTGGTTCGGCAAGAACATGCAGGACTCGGTGAACCTGACGATCGAGAACTACAACCTGCTGCGCCGTCTCTGGGACGAAGACACGGTCAACTGGGAAGGCAAGTTCCGCGCCCCGCTGCAGAACTTCACCTCAACCCCGCGCCCGCTCGACGACGTGGCCCCCTTCGTCTGGCACGGATCGATCCGCACCCCGCAGGTCGCCGAAATCGCGGCCTACTATGGCGACGGTTTCTTCGCGAACAACATCTTCTGGCCCAAGGAACACTACATCCAGCTGATCAACCTCTACCGCGAGCGCTATGAGCACTACGGCCACGGCCGCGCGGACCAGGCCATGGTTGGCCTTGGCGGGCAGTTCTTCATCCGCAAGAATTCCCAGGATGCCAAGAATGAATTCCGTCCCTACTTCAACAACGCCCCGGTCTACGGCCACGGCCCCTCGATGGAGGACTTCACCGACCAGACCCCGCTCACCGTGGGCTCGCCGCAGGAAATGATCGAAAAGACCCTGACGTTCCAGGAGGCATTCGGCAACTACCACCGCCAGCTGTTCCTGGTCGACCACGCCGGCCTGCCGGTCAAGACCGTCCTGGAGCAGCTCGACCTCTTCGGCGAAGAAGTGTTGCCCACGCTTCGCAAGGAACTTGAAGGCCGCAAGCCGGCCGACCACCCCGAGGCACCGACCCACGCGAACCGCGTTGCGGCCCGCGACGCCAAGCTGGCCGCCGGGAAAGCCAATGTCTAGCCAGGCCTCGCTTCGTTCCGCGTCCGCCGCCTGGGAAGCAGTCTTCCGGGCACAGGTCACGGTGATGCGCGAGATCCAGAAACTCCCGGAGTTCAAGGAGCTCAGCACCCGTGAATACGATGTGCTCTTCAATCTCTCCAGGTGTTCCTCCGGTACCAGCCGGCTTTCGGATTTGAACCAGCACCTGTTGATTTCCCAGCCGAGCCTCAGCCGCATGGCTGACAGGCTGGAAGCCAAGGGCCTGGTCTCGCGCCAGTCGGATCCCACCGACCAGCGGGCTGTCCTTATTTCCTTGACCGAGGAAGGTGCCCGGCTGCAGAAGGCGATGGGCCGCGAACATGTCAAGGGCATCCACGACCTCATTGGCACCGCGCTCACCGACGAGGAATTTGCGACGCTGCAGCAACTGGCCACCAAATTGCGCCAGCATGTGGAAGCGCCGTAGCCACTAGGTCCACACCGGACAATCCACAGGCCACGGGTGCCAAGGAATCCATCTTCCTTGGCACCCGTGGCCTTTTGCCTGCCTGGGCCGGGCCGACGGATCCACGTTAGACCCCGAACGGCTCCGCATAGCGGAAGTTGCCCTTGGGCAGTGGCATCGGCGAGAGGTTCAACACCATGAAATAGTCGCCCCAGGACGGGTCCGAGGGAATGATCCCGCTGGGCATGGCCGGCACGTACCCCAGG
Organism: Paeniglutamicibacter sp. ORCA_105; assembly: GCF_045798545.1. NCBI lineage: Bacteria > Bacillati > Actinomycetota > Actinomycetes > Micrococcales > Micrococcaceae > Paeniglutamicibacter > Paeniglutamicibacter sp. ORCA_105. Next base: position 42,098 of record NZ_JBIXLM010000014.1, read on the forward strand.
CGCCGGTAGTATTCCGGCTCGCCCAGCAATATGATGGCGCGCTCCCCGCGCTGGGCGGCGCGATCCCGGATCTCATTCAGGAGTGCGGTCCCGACCCCCTGCTTTTGGTCCCTGGGATCCACCGACACCGGGCCAAGCCCCAGCAACGGAATGTCCCCGTCGAGCCATCCGCGCGTGGCGATCGCATGACCTGCCAAGTGGCCATCGACTTCTGCCACCACGGAATATTCGGGTAGGTACCCTTCGCAGGAATAGAGTTCGGACAGCAATGCCGCTTCCCCGGGTTCCCGGGCGGCGTCCGGGTCGGCGAATGCGCGCACGGTCAGCTTGCGGATGTCCTGCCGATCTGCCGGTTTCTCGCTTCGAAGCCTCATGCCACCAGCCTATGGCCAAAAGCAATCAAAATCCGCTAAGACGCAAGTGAAAGGCCCGGTGAGGAACCGGGCCTTTGAAGGTTGATCTCCTAGTGCGAGCCAACCGGATGATGCTCGTGGTACAGGCGCATCGTCGGCTTGATCGCCATTGCCGAGGCGACCAAAGCGACAATACCCGGAATCCAGGTATGCCATGCCACCATCGGCGTGCCCGAGGCGAAGCTGCCCATCCAAGGCGATGCAACAACCAGCGCTGCCACGACCAGCTGAACCCATTCGGCCGCCGGCATCCCGGGGGCAGCAAGGTTGATAACGCCAATAACGATCAAGGCGATACCACCGGTCAGCATGTAGGCGGCAGACTGTCCCACTTCCGTAGTCCAGGTCATGGCCAAGACCGTGTAAAGGCCAGCGGCCACGGCGACCCAATTTTGCCATGCAGTCCATCGCTTCATGGTCTAGATCTCCTTTGTCTTACGTCCATCCCCCGATCCACGGCTTCTCCGGAATCGCGAAGGTTGCCCGTGCGGGCACCGACGGTTCAACGGGCCCCAACTTGCCTGGCACATTGCCCCTTCGGTTGTCATCTCATCCTGCCCGCAGCTCCCGCGCGGGGGTAGGGTCCAAAGTCACGGTCAGTGGGGTCGCATGGGGGCAATCTCCAACCCGCGTCGCTGTCCTTCGCTGTGTTCAGGCATCATCAAACGGTGCCCAGGGGATCCACGGTGCAGCCACCGGTAAAGAGGTCGGGTTCCTGGATCCAGACCAGCCACAAGGAACAAACAGGCTGGATGCGTTCGCAATACCTGCACTGAGTCCTGGCCGTGGATGGCCGATGACGGGCAACGGGTCCGGGGAAACTAAACTGGTTCAATGACTGCAACACTCGTGGCCAAGGACCTTGCCGGCGGCCATGCCAACCGGACGCTATTTTCTTCCCTCAGCTTCACCGTCTCCCCCGGGGACGTCATCGGGGTGGTGGGTGCCAACGGGGCCGGCAAATCCACGCTGCTGCGATTGCTCGCCGGGGTGGACGTTCCGCTGGGCGGAACCATCTCCAGCGCACCGGACGGCGCGTTCATCGGCTGGTTGCCGCAGGAACACGAACGCATCGACGGTGAAACCATCGAGGCCTACCTGGCCCGGCGCACTGGCTGTGCTGCGGCAACCGAGGCCATGGAATCCACCGCCGAGGCCCTGGGCTCCGGGGCACCCGGTGCCGATGACGCGTACGCCGCCGCCTTCGAGCACTGGATGGCCAGCGGCGCGGCGGATCTTGAGGACCGGGCTCCGGGGACGCTGGCGGAACTTGGGTTCACCCTGCCCACGGACACCCTCATGACAGCACTCTCCGGCGGACAAGTAGCCCGCGTGGCGCTGGCGGCCCTGCTGCTTTCCCGCTTCGACCTGGTGCTGCTTGACGAACCCACCAACGACCTTGACCTCGCCGGGCTCGAACGCCTTGAATCCTTTGTCTCTTCGCTGCGCACCGGCGTCGTTCTGGTTTCCCACGACCGCGAATTCCTGGCCCGCTGCGTGACCCGCATCGTCGAGCTGGATCTGGCACAGAACCAGGTTGCCGTGTACGACGGCGGCTACGACTCCTACCTGGAGGAACGTGCCATTGCCCGTCGCCATGCCCGCGAGGCCTACGACGAGTTCGCGGAAAAGAAAGCCGACTTGGTCGGCCGCGCCCGCACCCAGCGCGAGTGGTCCTCCCAGGGCGTGCGCAACGCGATGAAGAAGAACCCTGACAACGACAAGCTGCGCCGGAAGGCATCCAACGAGTCCTCTGAGAAGCAGGCGCAGAAGGTCCGCCAGATGGAATCGCGCATCAAGCGCCTCGACGAAGTAGCCGAGCCACGCAAGGAATGGGTGCTGCAATTCGAGATCGCCGCCGCCCCGCGTTCCTCCACCGTGGTCTCCACACTCAACGAAGTCTCCATCACCCGCGGCGACTTCACCTTTGGACCCGTTTCAGCGCAGGTCAACGCCGGGGACCGGATTGGCATCACCGGTCCCAACGGGGCCGGGAAGTCCACCCTGCTGAAACTGCTGCTGGGGCACCTGGCACCGGATTCCGGATCGGCCACATTGGGGTCCTCGGTGGCCATCGGCGAGATCGACCAGGCACGCAGTTACCTGGACGAGGGCACCGCTTTGGGCGACGGATTTGAACTTGCGGTTCCCCAGATGAATCCGGCCGAGGCACGCACCCTGCTGGCCAAGTTCGGCCTCAAGGCCCACCAAACCGCATCCCTGGTCCGAGATCTATCCCCGGGCGAGCGGACGCGGGCGGGCCTGGCCCTGCTGCAGGCACGCGGGGTGAACCTGCTGGTGCTGGACGAACCCACCAACCACCTTGATCTGCCGGCCATCGAGCAACTCGAGGAGGCACTGGAATCCTACGAGGGTGCGTTGCTGCTGGTGACCCACGACCGCCGCCTGTTGGACAACGTCCGCCTGGATGCACGCTGGCACGTCGAGGCCGGAAAGGTGCGCCTGGGGATCAACTCCTGACGCCCGGTCGGCGTGGGCCCGGTATCGAGCTATTCCCAACGTCCGCCATGGATTCTGCGCTAGGCGAACCCGTGGACGGTGACCATTCATTGCTAAAGGGGACATGTTCGGGACATGCTGAAATGGTTGCACGTAGCGTGTGCCAACCTACTGGACGGTACGTCGAAAGTGGTCTCCATGAAGAAGTCAGTTTCCAAGCGTGTGCCCCGAATGCCTTTGCTTTCCGGCCAGGCAACCCCCTCAGCCGGTGCCTGGATCATCCAAAGGAACGAGGCACCAACCTATGATGCCCCGACCTGTGAACGCTGTGACTCCAGCGAATATCTTGTCTATGAAAACGTCACCCTTCTGCTCGACTCCAAAAGGGTCCAGCCCCCATGCTGGGACATCGAATACTGGTGCGGTGCATGCGAGTCCTTCTACGGGATGCTCACCACCTACGTGCCCGAAGACCGCCAGGCCGTCAGGCTGGCGGCGGAGAATCCCCGCTACGTGCACTATCGCGTGACAGGGCTGGAACGCGGCAACAGCACGAAGGTCGCCCGGGGGGCCCGCCAGCAGCTGCCCGGCCTGACCGCAGTCGATTAGGGGCGAGTGCGAGGTGCGCACCTTTGGCATTGAGGAAGAGTTCTTCCTCATCGACCGTGAAACCGGGATGCCGGCCGTCCCAAGGCAGCGCGTTTACAACGACTTGATGGCAGTGAACGGCGGAAGCAGTCCCACGCATCCCGAGTTCCTCTCCTGCCAGCTGGAGCGCAGTACGCCGATCTGCACCACGCGCCAAGAGGCGATCGAGTCAGTCACCGCCGCCCGCCGGGAACTTTCGGCTGTGGCGCGCCAGGCGGGACTCCACCTCGTCGGGTCGGGCACGCCGCCGCGGATCCCGTCCGGCCCTGCAGCGGTGCACGCTTCAGAACGCTACTATTCCATCAACGAATTCTGCGGTGCCATCACCGCCGAGCACTACCTCAGCGGCACCCATGTCCATGTGGGGATCGACGACCTTGCCTCCGGGGTGGAGGCCATGAACGCGCTCCGGCCATGGCTGCCGCTGCTCACTGCCTTCGGGGCAAACTCGCCCTACTGGCGGGGATCCGACAGCGGATTCGCGTCCTGGCGCACCATCCAGTACCGCCGCTGGTCCATCCAGGGCATTCCACCGTGTTTTGCTGATGAGCAGGACTACCTGCGCCGGATGGAGTTCCTGCTGGCTTCCGACGTGGTCCTTGACCAAGGCCACATCAGCTGGGCAGCCCGGCTGTCCACGCGCTACCCCACATTGGAGATCAGGACGGCCGATGCCCAGGTGCGCGCCTCCGACGTCGTCCTCCTGGCGTTGATTGCGCGGGCCCTGGTTTCCGCCGGAATCAACAATCCCGGGCGCATCCCGAATCCGGCACCCGAGGCCTTGGACATGGCGCAGTGGCAGGCCGCCAAGTTTGGTATCCGCGGAAACCAGTACGATCTGGTCACCGGCACCAAGTGCAGCATGGACCGGCGCCTGGAATCGCTGCTGCAGTACATCCGCCCGGAACTGCAGACCACCGGAGACACCGAATACGTCGGCGCAGGGCTTGCCCGGATGATGAGCGAGGGCAACGGTGCCGTGGCCCAGCGCCGCTCCTTCCATGACGGCGGGTTCGACCAGGTGCTGGCCGAGGCGGGCGCCCGGGTTGCCGACTGAACCATTCCCCGTGGACCGGGAGCTTGATTCATTCGCCTCCGGACAAGGCCGCGTCAACCCCCGGGATTTGTTCCCGGTAGGTGTCAAGCAACGCCTTGGCCACGGAGATTGAATCCACCAACGGGTGGGCCGCCAGCGCCCGCCAGGCCAGCTCGCCGCTCTTGTTTCTCGAAGCGGCAATTGTCAACCGCTCGACGGCCTTGACCTGCTGCAGCAGCCCCAGCATCTCGCCGGTGACCGGCGCGATCCGCTTGGGCGCGATGCCGTCGCCGGTGACGGTGCACGGCACCTCGATCACCGCGTCATCGGGCAGCTGGGGAACCAAACCGCGATTGGCCACATTGAGGATCATGGTCGCGGGCTTGCCACCGAGCAGGGCTGTCATGAGGTCGAGGGCGACCTGCTGGTATCCCCCTCCCTCGATGTCAGAGGCCTGGCGAGCGGTGCGTTCGGACTCGGGCCGGCTTTCGGCCATGTAGCTCGCCTCGCGATCGTGCTTGGTCCGCTGCCACAGCTCCAACGCACTGTCGGGGTGGTGGCAGGCCTCCTCGTAGAAGCGTCCCTGCTGGCGGTGCAGGAATTCGCCGCGGGTCTCGGCCGAGCCGCGCAGCCGCTCGGTGGCTTCGCGCTGGAAGTAGTAATAGTAGAGGTACTCGTTGGGAATCGCTCCCAGTGCCCTGATCCAGTCGAAGCCCATGAGCCTGGCTTCCTCGATGCCTTCAAGCCCCGCGTCGTCGGCCAACAGCCCGGGCAGTTTGTCCATCCCGTCCACGGTGAGGCTGCGCAGCCAGCCCAGGTGGTTCAGGCCCACGTAGTCGAAATCGACGTCCTCGGGGGTGGATCCGATGGCGTGGACAGCCCGGCGCATGAGCCCGATCGGGGTGTCGCAGATGCCCACGACTTTGTCCCCCAGCGCCTCCCGCATGGCCTCGGTGACGATACCCGCGGGGTTGGTGAAGTTGATGAGAATTGCCTCGGGGGCGTGCCTGGCCACGCGCTCGGCGAGGTCGCGGGCGTGGGGCAGGGTGCGCAGGGCGTAGGCCAGCCCGCCGGGACCTGTGGTCTCCTGGCCGAGCACGCCCAGTTCCAAGGCGATCCTCTCGTCCTTGATCCGTCCCCCGGTGCCTCCGATGCGCATGGCGGAGAAGATGAAGGCGGCACCCGTGACCGCTTCATCCAATCCGGAGGCCGTGGTGACGCGCGGGGGCCGGGGCAGGGAAGGGGCCATCTGCGCCAGCACGGCCTCGATGGCTGCCACCCGTTCCGGGTCGGAGTCGAAGAGGCACAGGTCGGTGATGTGCACCGCCTCGGTGTCGCCAGAGAGGGCCTCAAAGATTTGCGGCACCCGGAACCCGCCGCCTCCGATGATGGTCAGCTTCATGCCACAATCACTTCGCTTCCTGATGTCCTGAATGCTTTGAGGGTCCGGGGATCGGCACCCTTGCTGGTCACCAGCGTGCCAATGCGCGAGGCGGTGCAGACCTCGCGGAGGCCCACCCCCGGGAATTTCGTTTCGTCGGCCAACAGCACGATATTCGAGCTGGTGGCCAGCAGTGCGTGCTTGACGGGAACCTCGATGCCGGTGGTGTCAAGCACCGTGGTGTCGGGCCGCACTCCGCTGCAGCCGAGGAAACCGATGCTGGCACGAATGCTGGCCAGCGATTCGAGGGTCAGCGACCCCACCAGGGAATGGTAGGAGCGCCTCAGCACTCCCCCGAGGATGACCAGCTCCACCTCGGTGTCGGTGCGCAATTCATCGAGCACCGCAATACTGGAGGTCATCACCGTAATCTGGCGCCCACGCAGCGCCCGGGCGAGCAAGGCGGTGGTCGTCCCGATATCCAGCAGGACCACGTCTCCGTCCCTGACCAGCTCGGCTGCGCGGAGGGCGATGTTTTCCTTCGACGGCGGACCGGCGGCGAGCACCTCGCGGAAGGGGATCTTCTCCGCATCGAGGCTTCCGCCCCCGTGGACTCGGCGAAGTTGGCCTTCGGACGAGAGTTGGTTCAGGTCCCGCCTGATGGTGGACAGACTCACGCCCAAGTCATCGGCCAGCTGCTGGACCGAGACATCACCGGTCTCCTGGATCCGGCGCAGGATGGAACCCTGCCGTGCGCTGATGAGCATGGCATCACCCTAGCAGTCAGAAATGCGCAAGAACGAGCATTTTCAATCACTTGAACCGCCTCTGGACGCATGCTAACGTCCAGTCCAAGGGTGCTCCCAGCGGCCCCGCGCCACGGGCGATCCGGGGGTGCATCGACCCGACCCGCAGCGGCAGGCTCCATGCGGCACAAGTCAGAGGAATACAGCGGTGGACACAGCATCCGATCCCGGCACCGATCTTGATCTCTTCCTCCACGGGTCGCTCTTCTTCGACATCATCTTCACTGGCCTGCCCTCCGCCCCACAGCCCGGCACCGAGGTCTGGGCCGAGGGCATGGGATCGGTCCCGGGAGGCATCGCGAACCTCGCCGTGGCCGCCGCCCGACTGGGGCTGTCCACCGGGCTCTCGGCCGGCTTCGGGGACGATGCCTACGGCGCCTGGTCCTGGTCGCTGCTGGAAGAGCAGGAGGGCATAGACCTGAGCCGCTCGCGCATCTTCCCCGAGTGGCATTCGGCGGTCACCGTCTCCCTGGCCCGCGGCGGCGACCGTTCCATGGTCACCCACGGCCACCCGATGCCCGTCAGCGCCATGGAGCTGATCGGAACCCCACCCACTTCCAAGGCCATGATTGCCGAGCTGGCACTGCCCGGGGACGAGGCGCCCTGGTGGCTGGCCACCGGTCCGAACCAGGGCAAGGTCTTCGCGGCCGTCGGCTGGGACCCCACCGAAAAGTGGGATCCGGCCATGCTCGGGGACCTGGAACGCTGCCACGGCTTCCTGCCCAACCACGTCGAGGCCATGGCCTACTCCCGCACCTCCACGCCGGACGCCGCGCTCGAGGCCCTCGCGACACGCGTCCCGCTGGTAGTCGTCACCCGGGGCGTGGAGGGAGCCATCGCCATCGACTCCACCACCGGCGAACGCGCCCGCGTTCCCAGCCTGCCGGTTCCTGCCATCGACCCGACCGGCGCCGGCGACGTGTTTTCGGCCGGCATCGTGCTCGGCACCCTGGCCGGATGGCCGCTGGAGCAGCGTCTGCTCTTCTCCACTCTGTGCTCGGCCCTGGCCGTGAAGCACTTTGGCGGCTCCCTGGCTTCCCCGGGCTGGGGAGACATCGCCGACTGGTGGGAGTCAGCAAAGCTGCGGGCTCGGGAGAATGCCGAGTGCGCCGACATCGCCAAGCGCTACGGTTTCCTGGACGAGGTCCTGCCGCAGCACCAGCTCAATGCCGTGCGCCGGGCCGAGGCCACGTTCGGGTTGCTGACCGAGGCCGAGGCACACTACCGGACCAATGGCTACAAGCCACTTCCCCCGGCCCGCTGAACCGCACCCGCCGTCCCGGCGGCGGCCATCGAGACATGTCGCATCACTTGCAACTACGTACCTTGCATGAAAGGACCACCATGAAACCCCGAGGCAAGACCCTCACCGGGGCCTTGGCCGCTGCCGCGGCCCTGGCACTGACGCTCTCGGCCTGCACGCCGGGCTCCGAGGCCCCCACGTCCTCTGCCCCGCTGACCAGCGCCCCCGTGGAAACGGATGTCTCAAAGATGGGCGAGCAGACGCTCACCGTCTGGGACCAGGAGGTCCGCGGCGGGCAGAACGAGCAGATGACCAAGCTCAATGCCGCCTTCGAGGACAAGTATCCGAACGTGACCATCGAGCGCAATTCCCAGTCCTTCGAGGACCTGGGCAAGACCCTGCGCCTGGCACTGTCCGGCAACGACGCCCCCGACGTGGTCCAGGCCAACAACGGCCGCAACACCATGGGCGCCTTCGTCAAGGCCGGGCAGCTGCTGCCGCTCGATGCGTGGGCGCAGGCCTATGGCTGGACTGAGCGCTACCCCGCCTCCGTGCTGAAGTACTCGCAGTACTCCACCGACGGCACCACGTTCGGCTCCGGCTCGGTCTACGGGCTGCCGCAGGTCGGCGAGGTGGTGGGTGTCTTCTATTCCAAGAAGAAGATGGAATCCCTCGGCACGGAAGTCCCGTCCGACTGGGCGGGCTTCGAGGCAGCCATCGCCACCGCCAAGGACAAGGGCGAAACGCCCCTGCTGCTGGGCAACATCGAGAAGTGGCCCGCCGGCCACGTCTTTGGCCCCCTCCAGGGCGCCAAGGTGCCGGCGGAGGAAATCGAGAAGCTTGGTTTCGGCAACGCCGGTTCCACCTGGAACACCCCGGAAAACGAGGCCGCGGCAGCCGAACTGGCCGACTGGAACGCCAAGGGCTACTTCAACGAGGGCGTCAACGGCACCGAATACGATGCCGCCTGGCAGAACCTGGCCAAGGGCGAGGGCGTGTTCCTGATCGGAGGCTCCTGGATGGCCGCGGACCTGGCCGACGCCATGGGCGAGGACGTCGGGTTCTTCGTCCCGCCGGCAACCGCCGGGACGGGCGCGCATACCACCGGCGGCACCGGGCTGCCCTTCACGGTGACCTCCAAGACCGAAAACCCTGATCTGGCCGCCGCCTACATCGACTTCATCACCAACGACGAGGCGATGGCAGTGCTGGCCGACACCGGGAACCTGCCGGTCATCAACACCCAGAAGTACGCCCCGGCCTCCGGCGTGCTCAAGGACGTCTACACGGAGTTCGAGACCGTCACCACCAAGGGAGCCCTGCTGCCCTACCTGGACTACGCGACCCCGTCCATGGGAGACACCCTCGGCGACTCGCTGCAGGGCCTGCTGGCCGGCAAGCTCGATGCTAAGGCGTTCACCGACGCCATGGAAGCGGACTATGCCGGCTTCACCCAAGGCAAGTGACACCACCGGCGGGCCGGGCACACGCTCGGCCCGCCACGGGCGCACCATCACGCCCTACCTCTTCATTGCGCCGGCCCTGGCGGTCTACGCCGCGTTCACGCTCTACCCGCTGGCCCGCTCGGTGCACCTCTCCCTCTTCGAATGGGACGGGCTGTCCCTGGCCACCTTCGTGGGGGTGGGGAACTACACCGACATCCTCGCCGATGAACGCCTGCGCGCAGCGTTCGGCCACGCTGCGGCCTTCATCTTCTTCTACGCGCTGCTGCCCTGCGGCATCGGCCTGGTGCTGGCCGCGGTGCTCACCCGCGCCAAGGTCCGGGCCCTGCCGCTCTTCCGCGTCCTGGTGTTCCTGCCCCAGGTCATTGCGATGGTCGTGGTCTCCGTGGCCTGGAAGCAGATCTACGCCCCCGACGGCCTGCTGAACTCCGGGCTGCGCTCCATCGGGCTGGATGCACTCACCCGTTCCTGGCTCGGGGACTACGCCTTCGCGCTGCCGGCCGTCGGGTTGGTCGGTTCCTGGGTGTCCACCGGCCTGGTCACCGTGCTGCTGCTTGCCGGCATGGCCAAGATCCCCACCGAGCTCTTCGAGGCGGCGCGGCTGGACGGCGCCGGGGCCATCCGCGAGTTCTTCGCCATCATCGTCCCGGCCGTCCGCGCCGAGGTCACCGTGGCGCTGACGCTGACCATCGTGGCCTCGCTGAAGACCTTCGACCTGATCTACATGACCACCTCCGGCGGGCCAGGTTCCTCCACCACGGTGCCCAGCTACGAGGTCTACCGACGGGCCTTCGAGACCGGGCAGGTCGGCTCCGCGGCCGCCATCGGCGTCACCCTGACAGTGATCATCTTCCTCATCACGCTGGCCGTGAACCGGATCTCGGAGCGCGGCGCATGAGGGTCTCGGGCACCGAGCGCACGCTGAACTACGCGATCCTCATCGGTTTCTCGCTCATCGTGCTCACCCCGGTGCTTTCCATCCTGGCCACCGCTTTCGGCCCGGCCAATGCCGCCGCCGCCCGGAACGGCGCCTTCCACCCGTCGAACTTCGCCACCGCTTGGGTGGAGGGACGCTTCGGGCAGTACATGGGCACCTCGGTAATGGTGGCGGTGATCGTGGTGTCCCTGGCCGTGGTGCTCTCCATCCTCTCCGGCTACGCGTTCGGGACCATGTCCTTCCGCGGCGAGCAGGCGCTCTTCTACCTCTTCCTGCTGGGCATCATGGTGCCTTCCGAGGCCATCATCGTGCCGCTGTTCTTTGACCTGCGCACCTTCGGGCTCACTGACACGCTCTGGGCCGTTGCCCTGCCCCAGGTCGCGCAGTCGGTCGCGTTCGGCACCTACTGGATGCGCGCCTACTTCAAGTCCGTGAGCCCCTCGATCATGGATGCCGCGCGCGTGGACGGGGCCTCCAAGGCCCGCATCCTCATCTCCATCCTGGTGCCCATGGGGCGCCCGGCCATCACCACCATGGTCGTGCTGATGTTCATGTGGACCTGGAACGAGTTCCTGATCCCGCTGGTGATGTCACCCTCCGGGGCGTTTCGCACCGCGCCGTTGGGCCTGGCCTTCTTCCAAGGGCAGTACACCCAGGGCACGGCCTTGTTGGCCGCGGCCGCGGTGCTGGTGGCGCTGCCGGTGGTCCTGCTCTATTTCCTGATGCAGCGCCACTTCATCAAGGGCATGCTCGAGGGGGCCATCAAGGAATAGGTGCGGCGGCATGCCCTGTCCGGACGGCAACAACGCCGACAGAGTTGCATGCCAAGGCTGTTCCGGGGCGCTGGCCCCGGTGCACACTGGTGACATGAGGATCCTGCTGCAGACCGCGCGGCTCCAGCTACGCGAATTCACCGCTGACGACGCCGGGCTGCTGGTGGAGCTGGATTCGGATCCGCGGGTCATGCGCTACATCACCAACTCCACGCCCACGCCCCGGCAGGAAATCATCGACGAGTACATCCCCGCCTACCTCGAGTACCACCGGAAGGGACCCGACTTCGGGTTCTGGGTGGCGCAGTTGCGCGACAGCGGGGAATTCACCGGCTGGTTCCACCTGCGCCCCGAGCCCGGGGACCCGGCGGATGAACCGGAACTTGGCTACCGGCTCAAACACCGTTTCTGGGGCCAAGGCCTGGCCACCGAGGGGGCGTCCGCGCTCATCGACCACGCGTTCAGCGCGGATTCCGTCGACGTCACCCGGGTCCATGCCAGCACCATGGCGGTGAACATCGCCTCGCGGATGGTCATGGAAAAATGCGGGATGGACCTGGTCCGCCATTTTGTCGCCGACTGGCCGGTGCGCATCGACGGCGACGAGCTCGGCGATGTCGAATACGCGATCACCCGTGCCCAGTGGCTTGAAGACCGGCCGCCGGAGCTCCAGCGCCGATGAGTGCCGCCGCGGCAAGCCATGGGCATGGGCAGGGAAGTCGCCTACGCTGAAGACAAGCGGCGTTTCCGTTCCCGGCATCCACGCCGGGTTGGCACGAGGGGAGCACATCATGGCCACCACCCGCATCCACACCATTGGCCATTCGACCCACGAGGTCGCCGACTTCATCGAGATCCTGCGCGCCCACGGCATCAGGCAGCTCGTGGACATCCGGACCATTCCCAAGTCCCGGCACAACCCCCAATTCAACGGCGAGGACCTAGCCGCAAGCCTGGGTGCCGCCGGCATCGGCTACCGCCGCGCCAAGGAGCTCGGCGGCCTGCGCCCGACCCACAAGGACAGCATCAATGGTGCCTGGCGCAACGATTCCTTCCGCGGCTACGCCGACTACATGCAGACCGGCGAATTCGCAACTGCCATCGATGACCTGCTGGAGAATGCCACGAACAACGACACTGCCATCATGTGCGCCGAGGCCGTCCCCTGGCGCTGCCACCGCTCGCTGGTCGGCGACGCCCTGGTGGTGCGCGGCGTCGAGGTCCTGGACATCTTTTCAAGTACCAAGGCAACACCACACACGCTCACCTCGTTCGCGCATGTCGAGGGAACCGCCCTCACCTACCCGCCCGAAGAGGGCATCTCCTAGGAACCCCGCCGCAAGGTCAATGGCCGTGCAGGAGCACCCAGGGCGGCCGTCCCTCAAAGACGCCTGAGGTGCGCCCGGCCAGGGACCCTGCCTTGGTGGTTTTCACCCGGCCGGGTTTTCCCGGGGCCGCCGTGGTTTTGCCGTTCGCGTCATCCACCAGGGGGTTCCTCGCCGCTCACGGACGCCCAACGCGTCCCGCGTCGAGTAGTTTGCCCGCACCGGAATGTCGATCGCTACGGCCAACCGTCCGCCGGCCTCGGTACCCTGGGCAGCAGGACAGTGTGCTGCAAGCAACGGAGGAACCAATGGCCGAAGAAGCATTCGTGGGGATTGCCGAAGAAGCATTCGTGGGGATTGCCGAAGAAGCATTCGTGGGGATTGCCGAAGACATCGCCCGCCGCGCCCATGCGGGCCAGGTGGACAAGGCGGGGCTCGATTACATCACCCACCCCGCCCGGGTGGCCGCGGGCGTACGCCTGCACGGCGGCACGAACGAGGCAGTGGCCGCCGCCTGGCTGCATGACGTGCTGGAAGACTGCGATGTCTCCGCGGCGCAGCTCGCCGAGGCCGGAATCCCCGATACCGTCATCGAAGCGGTCAGGGCGGTCACCAAGACCAAGGGCGAACGGCTGGAAGACTATTGCGGGCGCATCCGGGCCAACCCCACGGCCCTGCGCGTCAAACGCGCCGACATCGAGGACAACACCGATCCGGCGCGCACCGCCGCACTGCCCGGGCAAACGCGGCTCCGCCTGGCGGCAAAATATGCCCGCGTCCCCTCGCTCCTGGGCTTCCCGCCGCAGGCCTGAGAACAGTTTCATCCGCTGCCGCAGATCCCCCGGGGCGGAAATTCCACAACGGGCCTTTGGCCCCTTGTCCGGGGCGGGTTCGGCGGCAAGGATGGGAGTTGTGCACGGTAACCTGCACACGCCAACGGGGATCGGGAGGAACCGCCATGGACCACGCAGCGGCATCGGATGCTTCCCCTGGCCAGGCCACCGGCACCCACCTCGACGCCGAATCCGCCGCCCCCATCCGCGTCTTCATCCTCGATGACCACGAGCTGGTCCGCCGCGGCCTGGCCGAGCTGCTGGAGGGTGAGGGCTTCGAGGTAGTGGGCACCTCGGGGACGGCACGCGATGCCCGGAAGCAGATCCCCGCGCTGCGCCCCGACGTCTCGGTGCTGGACGCCCGCCTGCCCGACGGCACGGGCATCGAGGTCTGCCGCGACGTGCGCTCGATCGACGGGTCGCTGAACTGCCTGATCCTCACCAGCTACGACGACGAGCAGGCTCTGCGCGGGGCGGTGCTTGCCGGGGCCGTCGGCTACGTGCTCAAGCAGATCGCCGGCAACGACCTGATCCGCGCACTGCGCCGGGCAGCTCGCGGCGAATCGCTGTTCACCCCGGGGCTCAAGGCCAGGATCGTCTCGGGGCTCATCACCCATGAGAACACCGACCCGCGCATCAGCCAGCTGACCACGCAGGAACGCCGGGTGCTGGAACTGGTCGGCGAGGGGCTGAGCAACCGGCAGATCGGCGAGCGCATGCGCTTGGCGGAGAAGACGGTGAAGAACTACGTGTCATCGATGTTGGCGAAGCTGGGGTTCGAGTCCCGCACGCAGGCTGCGGTGTTTGTGACCCATCCGCTTCCGGGGCTCAACGACGGGGGAACCTAGCCTTCCCAGGCTTCAGGCTTCGGCGGGCATCGGCACGACCCAGCGCAGCGTTGTCCCTTCCCCCGGGGCGGAGTCAATGACCAGCGTGCCGCCGAGTTCTGCGGCGCGTTGCCGCAGGTTTGCCAGACCGCTTTCGGCCACGGGGGCGATGAATCCGATTCCGTCGTCGCGCAGCACGAGCGCCAGGGTGTCGTCGGTGCGTTCGATGGACAGTTCGACGGTGTGGGCGTGGGCGTGGCGCCCCACGTTGCTCAGCGCCTCGGTGATCACGGCCAACAGGTGGGTGAGCGTGGTTTCGTCGGTGAGGGCGTCGAGGTTGTCGCCCAGGCGCAGCGCCGGGGTGAAGTCCAGGGGTGCCGAGGCCCGGCGGATGGCGCGCAGGATGTGGGAACTGGGGCTCTCCGTCTCCCCCGCGTGGGCGCGCAGCGAGTAGATGGTGGCGCGCAATTCGGCGATGGTGGTGTCCAGTTCCCCGGCGATGCCGCTAGCACGTTCCCGGGTGGCGTCGGTGGGCAGTTGCTTGCGCAGTGCGCTGATGCCCAGGCCGGCGGCGAAGATGCGCTGGATGACGATGTCGTGCAGGTCCCTGGCGATGCGTTCGCGTTCCAGGTAGAGCAGCACGTCCTCGCGCAGGTGGTGCATCTGGACCAGTCCCAGCCCTTGGGCGACGTTGTCGGCGAAGATCCCTGCCATTTGGCTCTCCACGGGACGGTAGGGGCCGGCCCCGTGTTCCCTGATGGCAACGAGCAACCCGTAGTGGGTGCCGCGGGCCGACAGCGCGGCCACCAGGGTGTGGGTCCCGTCGGCCAGTTCCCCCAGCGGCACGATTGCCTCGGGGGTGGGCAGCAGGGTCGGTGCGGTGCGGTGCAGCACCGAACCGAGGCGCTCCCCCGTCTCCAGCAGGACCCGGCCGGCCAGGTGCGGGTGCACGTGCCTGCTGATCCCGGCAATCCGGTATCCACTAGCGCCGGGACCGCCCCCGTCGATGGGGAGCAGCAACAGGACGTACTTGGCCCTGGCTTCGAGGCGCGCCAGCTCCGCGACGTCGTTCAGTCCCTGGGTGTGGTGGGGGGATTCGCCTCCCAGCAGACCTCCGATGCGGGCCGATGCTTCCAGCCAGCGGGCACGGTCGGCGGCGTCCTGGTAGAGCTGGGCATTTTCCAGGGCCACACCCGCACTCCCGGCGAGCGCCTCCCCCAGCTTCCTGTCGGCCTGGGAATAGCGGTCCTTGCCGTTCTTGGGTCCCAGGGTGAGGCGGGCGAAGTGGTGTTGCCGAGTCATCAACTCCAGGCGCAGGCGCTTGGCTTCGTCCTTGCCGGCGGGCTCCCCCAAGGTGGCGGCGCCACTGCCCTTGGCCAGGAGTCCTTGCTGGTGGGAGGCGCTGGTCAGCTCGAGCACCCCCGAGGTGGCTCCGAAGATCTTCATCGCCTCGTCCAGCACGCGGTGGGTGATGGCGGTGACGGAGAGGTCGCTGGCGATCGAGGCCATGGAGGCGAGCAATTCGCGCACCCGTGCGTCGCTGCGCTTGGACATATGCACCTTCCTCCCGATTCCACCTCGCCACCCCCCTGTGCCCGCGAGGGGGTACCCGCCTAGGCGTCACCCTACTCGTGCACCGCCAGCCGGGAACAGGGCGGGGAAGTTGTTTATCCGCAACCAGGCGATGGAGCCTGCGGTGGATTAGATTGGGTGGATGGATATTCGAGTTGCCACCCCTGGGGATTGGACGGGCCTGTGGCCCATCATCGAGGAGGTGGTCCGCGCCGGCCAGACCTACTGCTGGCCCGTGGATGCCACCGAGGAAGAATGCCGCACGTGGTGGATGGGCAAGCCCGGCGGGACGGTCTATGTGGCGGTGGATCCGGACGGGGGGATCGCGGGGACCGCCGAGCTGCATCCCAACTTGCCGGCCGCTGGTTCGCACATTGCCAATGCCGGATTCATGGTCGCTTCCCATGCCTCCGGCCGCGGGCTGGGGCGCACGCTGGGCCGCCACGTCATCGAGGAGGCAGCGGCGCAGGGCTTCACGGCCATGCAGTTCAATGCCGTGGTTGCCACCAACGCCCATGCCATCCGGCTGTGGCAGTCCCTGGGTTTCAGCATCCTGGCCACGATCCCCGGGGCCTTCAACCACCCCGACCGCGGCATGGTGGGGCTGAACCTGATGTACCGGTCACTCTAACCGCCCCCCTGGCGGCCGGGCCGTCGCGCCCCGAAAATGATTAGAATACATATTCGACAAGGCTTCGGAGCGTGTGGTGTTCCAACAACGCTGCCGGAGCTGGCCGACACGGCTGTGCGTTCGGAAACCTCGAGGATCAGCAACGTTTCCGTTTCCCCGACCACAACCCTTCCACCCGGCCCGAAGGTGGGGCACGGCCGCGCAATCCCCCCCTGTTATGGTCCGGTGCAGAAAGGGGACTTTACCGTGTCGCACGGAGCTGCCGCCGATTATCGCCGGATAGACTCGGTCGATGGCCGCGGCAGACACTCCGCGCAGGAGTGAGGACGATGAGTGGATAGCGAAGCACAGGTCGATGACCGGCCCCCGCGACACCTGTTGGTTATTGACTGCGTCGTGTCAATCATCCTCCTGGTCGTGCAGCCGGTGGTCGCGATCGTGCTGTTCTTCCTTGCCGCCCTTGCCGGGTCATCAAGTTTTCACCAAACGCGGTCGGTGCCGCAGTGGGCGGTGACAACCGTGATCGTCTTCGTTTTCGCCGTCCCGCTCGTAGCGGCGCTTTTCACGATTGCACGGATCGTCAATGACCGCATCGCGTTTTGGGTGCCGTCGCTGGCCATGGCACTGACAACCCTGATGGTCTATTTCCTGTCCGTGTATGGGGCATCGCACTAAATCCGGTCAGCGCGTTCCCACTCACGATCTAGGCAGCCCCCTGGACGGGGAATACCTTCCAGCGCTGAACCCAACACGGAACCGCACGGGCACCCGGAAGACTCAGAGGCTTGCCAGCAGCGAGGACAGCGGAGCGGGAATGGACTCCAACGACACCGCCTCCGCCAGCAGCCCGGCGTAGCGCACCTTGTTGCCGCTGCGTCCGCCAAAGAACCGCGCCAGCTGGTGTTCGATGGGTTGCGCCCGCTGGAAGGGCTGGGACTGCAGGCGCCGGAAGGACACAAGCTCGCCCTGCCCGGCGATCACCGCTTCGACGCCTTCCACGCCCAGGGCGCGGATGAACTCGGCTTCCAGGTCCGGGTCGCAGACAAACACCGTCTTCAGCACCCGCTCGAAGTCGCGCCTTTCGGCCGCGTCCACCAAACCGACAAGTCGCTGCCCGTTCAGTTCGCCGGCGGCGCGGCGGGCGCCCTTGGACCCGCCGACGGGCAGCACCCGGGGTTCGGGCAGGGCCAGCCTCCGGGCCAGGGTCCTGATGGCGACGGCGTCGCTTTCGCCTTCAACCAGCACGATGCTCATGCAGACATGGATATCACATGGCCTGCCCCGGCTCCATGGCCGGGGCGTGTTCAGTCCCCGGCGATGGCCTTGACCGCCGCAACCACGGCGCGGGAGGCGGTGGCGATTTCGGCTTCCTTGACGTTTCGGGTGAAGCTCAGCCGCACCGCGGTGTGCGCCACCTCCTCGTCATAGCCCATGGCCAGCAGCACGGTCGAGGCGTCGGTGGACCCGGCGGCGCAGGCCGAGCCCGAGGAACACACCACCCCGCGGCGCTCGAGTTCGAGCAGCACCGTCTCGCCGCCGGTCTCCGGGAAGACGAAGGAGACGATTCCGGGCACCCGCCTGGCCGGATCCCCGGTGAGCCTGGCACGGATCCGCCCGCCGGTGTTCAACCCCTGGAGCACGGTGTCGATGAAGTGCCGTCCGTAGCCGTCGGCGATGCCGCCGGTGTTGGCGGCCGCGGCCAGGGACAGCGCGGTGGCGCTGGCCACGGCGCCGGCCACGTTTTCGGTGCCGGAGCGGCGTTCGCGTTCCTGCCCGCCGCCGTGGACCAGCGGTTCCAGGGCCAGCTTGCCGCGGACCATCAGCAGCCCGGCGCCCTTGAGCCCGCCGATCTTGTGCCCGGAGATGCTCAGCGCGTCGACGTGCCCGGCGATCCGGCCCATGTCCAGCCAGCCGGCTGCCTGCACCCCGTCGCAATGCACCAGGGCACCGACCGCGTGGGCGGCGGCTGCGACCTCGGCGATCGGCTGGATCGTGCCGACCTCGTTGTTCACCGCCATGACCGAGACCAGCGTGGTGTCGGGCCGCAGGAGTGCGGTGAACGCGTCCAGGTCCAGGAGCCCCCAGTCGTCGACGGGGGCCACGTCGAGTTCGAATCCGTGGTGCCGCACCAGGTAGGCGCAGGCCTCGGCCACCGCGGGGTGCTCGATGGCCGAGTGCACCAGGTGGCGGCCGCGCGGGTTGCCCAGTGCCAGGCCCTTGATGGCCAGGTTGTTGGACTCGGTGCCGCCGGAGGTGAAGACAATATCCCCGGTGCGCACGCCCAGCACGTTGGCCGCGGTTTCGCGGGCGTAGTCCAGGGCCCGCTTGGCCGTTTGGCCCATCGAGTGGGTGCTGGAGGGGTTTCCATAGTCGCTGGTCAGCAGCGGGATAATGACGTCCAGCACGTCCTGGCGCACGGGGGTGGTGGCCGCCGCATCGAGGTAGATCAAGTCAGTTCGCTTCCATCCTGATGTCCAGGCCGAGGTCAAGGGCGCGCACCGAGTGGGTCAGGGCGCCGGAGGAAATGACGTCGACCCCGGTGGCGGCGATGGCTGCCACGGTATCCAGCTTAACGTTGCCAGAGGCCTCCACCAGCGCGGCCCCGGCGATCCGGCGCACGCCGGTGGCCAGGTCGGCGAGGTTGAAGTTGTCCAGCATGATGGTGTCGACCCCGGCGGCGAGCACCGCGTCGAGCTGGTCCAGGGAGTCGATCTCCACCTCGAAGTGGACGGTGTGCCCCAGGGACGCACGGGCCTTGCGCAACGCGTTGGTCAGCTCCGAGCCTTGGCCCAGCAGGGCGAGGTGGTTGTCCTTGGCCATCACGGCCTCGGAGAGGTTGTCGCGGTGGTTGTGCCCGCCGCCGCAGCGCACCGCGTAGCGCTCCAGCACGCGCAGCCCCGGGGTGGTCTTGCGGGTATCCACGATCCGGGCGTTCGTGCCGGCCGTTTCGGCCACGAAGGCGGCGGTGGCGGTGGCGATGCCGGACAGGCGCTGGAGCAGGTTCAGCCCCACTCGCTCCCCTGCCAGCAGCCCGCGGGCGGGCCCGGTGACCGTGACCAGGGTTTCCCCGGCGGCGAATCGATCCCCGTCGGCGAGCGCCGGCACCAGCTCCAGGGCGGGGTCCGAGAGCAACATGGCGGCGATGAAGGTGTCCAGCCCGGCGCAGATGCCCGGTTCGCGGGCCACCACGGCCGCGGTGGCCGTGGTGTGCGCGGGGATCAGCGTGTTCCCGGTCAGGTCCCCTCGGGGGTTGTCCTCTTCCAAGGCAGCCAGGACGATTTTCTCAATGACGCGCGCGGGGACCGGCATGACGGAAGCGGTGCGGGCCGGAGCGGGGGCAGTGGTGTTAGACAAGGGTCTTGGTCCTTAGGTTCTGGGTGGCGGCTGTGGCGGCCAGGGCACGGCCGAAGCGGGGCAGGTGCCCGTTGACCGGCTGCGGGGCCGCGGTGGCGTCACTGCGGTAGTGCGCGCCGATGGAGTTTTCCCGTTCCAGTGCTGCAGTGGCCACGACGGTGGCCACCGTGAGCAGGTTGGCGCGCTCACGGGAAGCCCGGTCGCTGCCGGTCACTCGCCAGCAAGCCAACCGGTCCAAGGCGCTGCGCAGCCCCTCGGCGGTGCGTTCGACGCCCAAGTGCAGCTGGGCCAGGTCCTGCAGCTCGGCAAGGCCCATGTCCGCGGTGGCGGTTTCCGCCGGGTCGCTGCCGGAACCATCGAAGTTCCCGGCTCCCGCAGGCCGGGTGGCCATCACCTGCATGACTGCGCTGTTGGTCACCGCAGCGGCCAGGGCGGTGGCGGCCGCGAGATCGGAGGGCAGGTTCACCACGGTGCGCCAGGCGAAGACCAGTCCCTCGAGCAGGGAGTTGGAGGCCAGCCGGTTGGCGCCGTGCACCCCCGTGCATGCCGTCTCGCCCGCGGCAAAGAGCCCGGGCAGCGTGCTGGCGCCGGTGTCGTTGGTCAGGACCCCGCCCATCCAGTAGTGCGCAGCGGGCGTCACCGGCACCGGTTCGGCGGCCAGGTCATAGCCCAGCTTCGACAGTTCGCGGGTGATGGAGGGGAAGCGGCGGGCCAGGAACCCCGCACCGTGCCGCGTCTCGACGGCGCGGGCATCCAGGTGCACGGTGCCGCCCTGGGCGCGCACCGCGTGGATGGCGCGGGCCACCACGTCCCGGGGCGCGAGCTCTGCATCCGGGTGGACGGCCTGCATGAAGCGCTCGCCGCGTTCGTTCAGCAGCACCGCGCCTTCGCCGCGCACGGCCTCGGAGACCATGAAGCCGCCGGGGCTGACCAGCGTGGGGTGGAACTGGATGAATTCGGCATCGGCCAGCACGGCACCGGCCCGGTAGGCCAGGGCGGCCCCGTCTCCGGTGGCACCGTGCGGATTGGTGGTGGCGGCAAAGAGCTGTCCGGCACCGCCGGTGGCCAGCAGCACGGCCTCGGCGTGCAGTTCATCGCTCTGTCCCTCGCCTCCGAGCACCCGCACCCCCGTGACCATGGTGGCCGGCCGGTCGGATCCGGCCTCCGCGTACGGGTTTCCCTCGGTCAGCAATTCGGTGACGAATGCGTGTTCGCGGATTTCCAGCCGCCCGGCTGCCTGCTGCGCGCGGCAAGCAGTGATCAGCGCACTGGCCAGGCCCTTGCCGGTGGCGTCCCCGCCGGCGTGCAGGATCCGCGGGTGGGCGTGTGCCGCCTCCAGGCCCAGGGCGAAGGTGCCGGACGGGTCGGTGTCGAACTCGGCGCCCGCACCGATGAGCCGTTGCACGTGTCCCCACGCGGAGGTGCACATGATGGCCACCGCGTCCGCATCGTTGAGCTGTGCCCCGGCGGTGAGCGTGTCGGCAATGTGGCTGGCGATCGAGTCGCCGGCGGCCACCCCGGCCGGGCCGACGGCGCTCAGGCCGCCCTGGGCGTACCAGGAGTTGGAGTCGGCGAGCGCGTCCTTGGTCAGCAGCACGACGTCAAGCCCGCGCACGGCGGCCGTCAGCGCGGCGTAGAGCCCGGCAACACCGGACCCCACGACCACCAGCCCGGTGGCGTTCACGGCCGTGCCGCCAGCATCCGCTCCAGGGCCACCTTCGCGTCGGCGGCGATCCCTGCGGGAACGGTGATCTGGTTCAGCACGACCCCGTCCACCAGTGCCTCGAGTACCCAGGCGAGGTAGCCGGGGTGGATGCGGTACATGGTGGAGCACGGGCAGATGACCGGGTCCAGGCAGAAGATGGTGTGCTCGGGGTGCTGGGCAGCGAGCCGGTTGACCATGTTGATTTCGGTGGCTATGCCGAAGACCGATCCGGCGGGGGCGTTGGCCACTGCCTTCTGGATGTAGTCGGTGGAGCCTGCCTCGTCGGCGGCGTCGACCACCGGCATCGGGCATTCGGGGTGCGCCAGGATCCGCACGCCTGGGTGCTCCTTGCGGGCGCGCTCGATCTGGGACACGGTGAAACGCTTGTGCACCGAGCAGAAGCCGTGCCAGAGGATCACCTTCGAGCAGAGCAGGGTGGCCGCGTCACTGCCGCCCAGCGGCTTGCGCGGGTTCCACATCGGCATTTGCTCCAGCGGCACGCCCATGGCCTTGGCGGTGTTGCGGCCCAGGTGCTGGTCGGGGAAGAAGAGCACGCGGCGGCCGCGTTCGAACGCCCATTGAAGCACCGTGGCGGCGTTCGAGGAGGTGCACACGATCCCGCCGTTCTTGCCCACGAACGCCTTCAGCGCCGCAGAGCAGTTCATGTAGGTCACGGGGATCACCGAGGCCAAGCCGTCAGCATCCGACTCGTCGGCATACAGGTCCATGAGCTGTTCCCAGCATTCCTCGACACTGGATTCGTCGGCCATGTCCGCCATCGAGCAGCCGGCGGCCAGGTTCGGCAGGATGACCTTCTGTTCATCCGTGGAGAGCACGTCGGCGGTCTCGGCCATGAAGTGCACGCCGCAGAAGACGATGTATTTGGCCTGTTCGCGGGTCAGTGCCGCGTTGGCCAGCTGGAAGGAGTCGCCGATGTAGTCGGCGAAGCGCACGACCTCGTCGCGCTGGTAGTGGTGGCCCAGGACCACCAGTGAATCGCCGAGGGTTTCCTTGGCCGCCAGGATGCGGGCAGTGAGTTCCTCGTCGGAGGCCTCGCGGTATTCGGCGGGGATGTCCCCCTGCCGCGGGGTGTCGGCCGGGGCCACATCTTCCTGCGAGGACCCCGGGCCGTACGCGGCCTCCCCGGTGTCAAAGAGCCAGGGACCCTTGGTCAGGTCGGTGTTGCAGCTGGCTTCGGGTGAAACGAGCTTCAAGGTCTGCAGGGTGGCTTGGATGCTGCTCATGAGATGTTCTCGCTCTCAAGGGGATGGGTGGTTGAGCCGGTGTAGCGATAAAGGCGTGGGGGGCGGTGCTTGCCGCCAGCGAGGAATTCGTCGGTTTCCTCGATGTCAGGGGTGCTGCGCAGCGTCCGGCGGAAGTTCGCCGGGTCCAGCTCCTTGTCCAGCACGGCCTCGTAGACCTCGCGGACCTGGGCGAGGGTGAAGCGCTCGCCGAGCAGCCGGTGGGCGATCGAGCCGTATTCGACCTTGTTGCGCAGCCGCCACAACGCATACTCGATGATTTGGCGGTGGTCGAAAGCCAGGTTCCCCAGGACCTCGGGGTCATCGGCACGGAACCAGGCGACGTTGGGGTCATCAAGCAGCACCGAGGTGGCGGTGTCGTGCGGGTCGTCCTCGCGGACCAGCGCCCAATAGACGATGGAAACGACCCGGCGGGTGGGCGAACGGTCCAGGTCCCCGAACGCGTAGAGCTGTTCCAGGTAACGCGGGATGAGCCCGGTGGTGTCGCGCAGGTTGTTCGCCGCGGCGTCGAGCAGCGAGTCTCGGGGCCCCAGGGGGCCGCCGGGCAGTGCCCACTGGCCGCGGAAGGGTTCGCGGGTGCGGCGGACCAGGGGCAGCCACAGGCTTTTGCGCCCGGTGCGTTCGTCGTCGCGCAGCGAGAAGATGACCGTGGAGACTGCAAGCGCCGGTGGTTGTTCGCGGCGTTCCGCCACATTCGAAAACTGCAACCGGTCCACCTTCCTAGTTAGTGTCATGTTGACCAGAACTAAGAATACGGTGCCGCGCGGCCCGCCACAAGCCCTGTGACGCGCAAGGCCGGCGACAAGTCGAAGCTCCTGGCCGTAAAGGAGGGGTTGTGCAATGCGTTAGCGAACGCTAACGTATCTCTTGTGCCTGACGTTCTGGAAACCGCTGCCGAGCCCACCAGGCGCGCCCTGCTCCACATCCTTGCCGACGGGGAACACACCGTCAGCGAACTGGCCGAGCGCTTCCCCGTGACCCGCTCGGCCATCTCCCAACATCTGCTGTTGTTGGCAGAAGTTGGGCTGGTCACGGCCAGGAAAGACGGCCGAAACCGGTACTACCGGCTTGATCCCTCCGGGATGGCCACGTTGCGCCGGGCGCTGGAGTCCTTCTGGACCACCGAGCTGGACCTGCTGGTCGCCGAGGCCACGGGCCCGAAGTCATGAACACCCCAAGGAGAATCCCCATGTCCATCGAAAAATCCGTGTTCCTCCCGCTCGATCCCGAGGCCGCCTTCGAACTGGTGACCAGGCCGGAACGGCTGCGCCGCTGGCAGACCGTCGCCGCACGCATGGACCTGCGTGCCGGCGGCGAATACCGCTGGACCATCACCCCCGGGCATTCCGCTGCCGGCCAGGTCAAGGAGGTCGAGCCCGGCAGGCGCCTGGTCTTCGACTGGGGCTGGGAAGGCTCCGAGTCCGACACCTCGACGGTCACCATCACCTTGGAGCCGGCCGAGGGCGGCACCCGGCTCACCCTGCTGCACGAGGGACTGGCCGCCGAGGAAGTCGCCGGGCACACCGAGGGCTGGAACCACTTCATGGACCGTCTAGTGCGCTTCGTGACCGACGGCGACGCCGGTGCCGACGACTGGGCAGCTGTCCCCGATCCGCTCAACGAGCTCACCAGCGCCGAGGCAACCCTTGCCATCGCCCAGCGCGTCCTGCACCAGCTCAATCCGGCCGACAACGGCCTGCCCACCCCGTGCGAAAACTTCAGCGTCACCCAGCTGGTCGACCACCTGGTCGGTTCGGTCTGCGGCATCGGCAAGGCCCTGGGCCTGGAATTGCTCGATGATCCCTCCGCCTCGGCCGAGGCCCGGGTGGCCGACGCCGCCCAGTCGACGCTGGAGGCCTTCACCAAGCGCGGGCTCGAGGGCACCATCGACATGGGCTTCGCCGAACTGCCCGCAACCATGGTCGCGAACATCCTGAACCTCGAGTTCCTGGTCCACGCCTGGGACCTGGCCTCCGCCACCGGGGCCGAACTGGAGGTCGCCCCAGCACTCTCGGACTACGTCCTCTCACTGGCCCGCAACACCATCAGCCCACAGATGCGCGGCGCCAGCTTTGCCGAGGAGACCCTCGTCGAGGAATCCGCAGCCAGCCTCGAACGCCTCGTGGCCTTCACGGGCCGCGAAGTTTCCGCCCGCTGAGCGGGCAGGAACACCTAAGGAGCACCAATGGTCGACGTCAAGTGCGAGATCGTGATCCAGCGGCCGCGCGCGGCCGTTGCCGGGTTCACGGCCGATCCCAACAATGCACCCACGTGGTACGCAAACATCGGCTCGGCCGTTCACCGCGGCGGCCCGCCCGTGGGTGTCGGCACGCTCGTGGATTTCGGTGCCCGTTTCCTGGGGCGCGAGCTGAAGTACACCTACGAGTTCGTCGAATGGGTGCCCGGCAGCAGGCTGGTCATGCGCACCGCCCAGGGCCCCTTCCCCATGCAAACCACCTACACGTGGAGCGGCGAGGGCTCGGCAACCCGCATGGTGCTGGCCAACACCGGCCAGCCAACCGGCTTCTCCCGGATTTCAGGGGTCGTCATGGCACCCATGATGCGCCGTGCCATGGGCAAGGACCTGAGGAAGCTCAAGGCCCTGCTCGAATCCGGAGCAGCGGACCGCTGACCTGCAGATCGCTGCGCCCGCCCCGGCTCCCGTGCCAGGGTAGGCGCAGCGGCGTTGTGGCGCGGACACGCAGGTCCGCGACTCCGTTTCGCGTCGGTCCGCGCCACTGGTGCAGACTGGAAACCATGATCACCGAACACGCATTGTTGCCAGTCATCGTCGGATTGGAAGACGAATTCATGGCCGCCTTCGAACAGGCACGCCCGCTCATCTCCGCCACCGATGGCTACCTCGAACTGCAGCTCTCACGCAGCATCGAGACCACCAACCACTTCCTCCTGCTGGTCTCCTGGGAGTCGGTCGAAGCCCACACCATCGGCTTCCGCGGTTCGGAGAACTACCTCGAATGGAAGCGCCTGCTGCATCGCTTCTACGAGCCGTTTCCGGTGGTCGAACATTTCGAGACGATCAAGCCGGCCGTGGATTCGCCGGCCGCCGGATCGCAGCGATCCTAGGCACCACGCCGAACACGAAATCCCGCCATGCCAGCACGCTCGCAAAGCCGCTCCGGATCTGAAAGGATCTGCCTCATGGAATCCACACATGAGCACCTTGTCGAAGGCACCGCCAACGCCCTGGGCCTGACCGTCCATGAACCCGGCTCCCCCACGGCGCTGCGGCCGGTGGTCCTGCTGCACGGCTTTGCCTCCTCCAGCGTCCTGAACTGGGTGAAGTCCGGGTGGATCCGCAGCCTCACCGAGGCCGGACGCAAGGTTCTGGCAGTCGACCTGCCCGGCCACGGCACCTCTCCGGCTCCCGAGGACCTGGACGCCTACACCCCCAGCCGGATGCGCGCGGACCTGTTGCAGCTGCTGATGGACCACGGTGTCACCACACTCTCGGCAAGCGACGCACTCAGCGGCGTCGATCTGGTCGGCTATTCCCTCGGTGCCCGCCTGGCGTGGGAATTCGGCGGCACCCAGCCGCAACTGGTGAATCGGCTGGTGCTTGGCGGTCCGGCCAGCATCGACCCGCTGGCCTCCTTTGACCTGAACGCCGCCCAACTCTATTTGGCAGACGGCACCTCGATCGCCGACGAGTCGACGGCCGACTTGCTGCGCATGGCCCAAACCGTGGAATCCAACGACATGTTCTCACTCATGAGCATGATCCAGGCCATCAAGACCGAGCCCTTCTCCCCCGAACAAATGATTCCCACCATGCCCACGCTGCTGGTTGCCGGAGACGGCGACTCGCTGGCCACCACCATGCCGCGGCTCACCGAGTTGCTCGCCACCCGCGACACCGAGAAGTCGATCCTCTGGCTCACCGGCCGCGACCACGCCAACGCGGTGACCAGCCGCGAGTTCAAGAACGCTGCGGTCGCTTTCCTGGAGGCCTGATCCCCGCGGGCGCTGCACCACGGGTCCTTCACCGCCCGATGCCGGCCACTGGTTTGGTGCCGGGGGCGCGCTGCCGCTTGCGCGGCTGCACCGGAGATGAGCCGGCGGGCTCCGCGGAAGTGAGCCGCAGCCCGCTGGATTAGCCGATGATGGGCCGCTCTTCCGGTAGCCGGAAGAGCCTGGGCCGGAGGGAGAGAGCCAGTGCGGTGCTCACGGTAACCGTGCCGATCCGGCCGAGGAACATCAAGACGATGAGTACCAGTTGGGCATTCGTCGGCAGGCCCGCGGTGATACCGGCACTCAGGCCGACGGTTCCGAAGGCAGAGGTCGCTTCGAACAGCGTCTTTTCCAGTGTGTGGTCCGTAAAAGTGAGCAGCAGGAGCGTTCCAATGATGACCGCGGCGACACCGAGCAGTGCGACGGTGAGGGCCTGGCGCTGCACCGAGGAAGAGATGCTGCGGTGGGCGATGTTGACCTGCCCGTTGCCGCGAACCTCGTTCCAGATGGAGTAGCCCAGGACGAGGAAAGTCGCGATCTTGATGCCGCCGGCCGTGCCCGCGCTGCCGCCGCCGATGAACATGAGGATGTCGGTGGCGAGGAGTGTTTCGGATGCGGCGTCGGCGTAGTCGATGCTGTTGAAGCCGGCGGTTCTGGGGAACACCCCTCCGGCCAGCGCGGCGAGCATCTTTCCTCCCGGGGTGAAGCCTCCGAGGGTTTCCTGCCGGTTCCATTCGAAGGCGGCAAACATGAGCGTTCCGAGGAGCAGGAGAGCGATGGTGCCGTAGATGGTCAGACGGGCGTGGACGGTCCACGACCCAAACCTGAATCCCTGCCGCCTGAGCTCGATGAGCACGGGGAACCCCAGGCCGCCGGAAATCAGGGCCAGACAGATCGGGATGATGATCCAGGGGTCCTGCGCGAAGCCGATGAGGTTGTCACTGTACAAGGCAAAGCCCGCGTTGTTGAACGCCGAGACCGCATGGAAGACGCCGTGCCACAGGGCCGCGAGGGGATTCTCCTGGTAGGCGAACCAGTACCTGCCCGTGAGGAAGATGGCCGTGGCGCCCTCGAAGACGAGCATGATCCGGGCCACCCGGAAAAGCACACCCCGCACGTCGCCCAGGTTGAGGGTATGGGTTTCGGACTGTGCAACGAGTTGTCCGTGGAGGCCGATCTTCTTCCGGAGCATCAGTGCCAGGAGTGTTCCGAGCGACATGATGCCGAATCCGCCGGCCTGGATGAGTCCGAGGATGACGGTGTGCCCGAAGGGCGTCCAGAATGTTGGCGTGTCCACGGTGACCAGTCCCGTCACGCACACCGCCGAGACGGCGGTGAACAACGCCGGCATGAACCCTTCATCGGCGTCCTCGGTGCGTGCCGCGGGAAGCATCAGCAGGAGTGTGCCGATCGAAATCATGCAGAGGTAGGCGAGCGGAACAATGCGTACCGGGTGCAGCACCACCCGTTTCAGGAATCCGACCCAGCGGGCCGGCACCCAAGGGTTGCCCCGCTTCGGGACCGGTTTTTTCGAGGCACGCAACAACACAATTCGACGTTACCTCCGGCCGATGGACGCCCGGCGAGGTTTGGCGTAAGGGTCCCGTAAAGATTCGTGGTCGTCGGGCATAATGGGTGGATGATCCGCGGCAGAAGCATCGGGAAAGCGGGTCCCGCCGCCGCCGGGCAGGACCCGATGCGCACCTTGTCGGGTTATCTTCTTGCGCTTGTCCTGCCGGCGGCAATGACCTTCCTGCTCTCTCCGTTCGACGAGTTGAACCTGGCCACCCATGCCCTGGCACGGCTGTGCTCGGTGATAGTCGTGGCATTTCTCGGAGGTCTGGGGCCGGCGGTGCTTGCGGCGGTGCTGGACGCCTTGTTCCTGAACTATTTCGTGACCCATCCGGTGGGCACCTTGACGGTCAACGACCCGCAGGACTTTTTCGTCTTGTTGGTTTATCTGGGGGTTGGGATTACCGTGGCCCTGGTCGTGGGGCTCTCCGCCCGCCGGTCCCGGGCGGCAGCCCTCTCCAGCGCCGAAGCAGCCACGCTGAGCGAGTTGGCGCGCACCTCCCTGGCCGGCGACCAAAGTTCGGAGGAGTTCCTCGACCAGTTGCGCGGGCAGTTCCAGCTCAACGGGGTCAGCGTCTTCGAGGGCGTTGATGACGGATTGTGGCGGCTGCGTGCCTCGGCCGGTCCGGACGCGCCGCAGTTTCCGGACGCCGCCACCACCCTTGACCGACCTCGTCCCGGGTTGGCAGTCGGGTTGAACCAATCGGCGCCGACCGGCGGTGACCGGCGCCTGCTAAACGCCTATGAGGCACATCTTGCGGCGTTGTTGGAGCGTGAGCGGCTTATCCTGCGGCTACGCGATTCGATCAAGCTCATCGAAGGAAACCGGGTCAAGACGTCGATCCTGCGGGCCGTTTCCCACGACCTGCGGACCCCTCTGGCCGGTATCGAACTCGCCCTGACCGCGCTGCGCCGTCAACGGTCCAAGACCAGCGTGGAGCAGCAGGAAGAGATGCTGGACGCGGTTCAGAGCTTCACCGACCGGCTCAAGGGACTGGTGGGGAACCTATTGGACATGTCGCGGCTTTCCAGCGACAGCGTCCAGGTGCTGCACGAACCCGTCACGTGGCTCGAAGTTGTTCCCGAAGCGCTTGCCGGGGTGCCGGACGGGGCCGTGCGTGTGGAACTGGCTCCCAACTTGCCACCAGTGGATGCGGATCGCGGGTTGCTTGAGCGGGCGTTGGCCAACCTCGTGGAGAACGCCGTGAAGTATGCCTCGGGCACCGATATTGTGGTGCGCGCCACGGCCGGTGGTAGCTTGCATGTCTGGCCTGACGGCCGTCCCTTTGGTGAACTGCGCGTCGTGGACCATGGCGACGGCGTGCCCGCGGACCGGGTCGTGGCAATGTTTCAGCCTTTCCAGCGACTCGACGACGCGTCCCCCGACGCAGGCATCGGCCTTGGACTGGCGGTGGCCAAGGGCTTTATCGAGGCCATGGAGGGGCAGCTCGTGGCCGAGCCAACGCCCGGGGGCGGACTCACCATGTCCATCAGGCTGCCGCTTTACACCGGGCTGGCAACGTTCAAGGACGACGAATGAAGCACGTCCTGCTGGTAGACGATGAACCCCAGCTCGTCCGCGCCTTGCAGATCAATCTTGAGGCCGAGGGCTACGCCGTCACGACCGCACCCGACGGCGCCAAAGCGCTGCGGGCAGCTGCCTCCCAGCCCCCGGACGTACTCGTGCTCGACCTCGGGCTGCCGGACATGGACGGCACCGAGGTCATCCGCAGGCTGCGCGCTTGGACGGAACTGCCCATTATCGTGCTCTCGGCCCGCCATGGCTCCTCGGACAAAGTCGAAGCCCTCGATGCCGGGGCCGATGACTACATCACCAAGCCTTTCGGCCTGGATGAGCTCTTGGCCCGGCTCCGCGCCGTCGAGCGGCGTTCCTGGCCCGTCCGTGAGGCCGGGACGGTGGAAGCAGGCGATCTGGAGATCGACTTGATGGCTGCGACCGTCTCCCGTGCAGGACATCGAATCCGTCTCACCCCGCGTGAATGGGGCGTGCTGCAATTACTCGTCGAAAACCGGGGAAGGCTCGTGTCCCAGCAACAAATCCTCAGCGAGGTCTGGGGGCCGCTCTACGAAAAGGAAACCCACTACCTGCGCATCTACGTGGGACAGCTCAGGCGCAAGCTTGAGGAAGACCCTGCAAACCCCCGGCATCTCCTGACAGCACCAGGTATGGGCTACCGGTTCGAAACATAGCTTGTACTGCGCCGTACGCTCCCGCGGAGCTAACGGCACCAACCTGTGGGAGTGACCAGCGGAAACATGAAACGGGCAAGGGCAACACCTCCCCCGGCGACTCCGTCACCGGGGAGTTCCAGCCACCCGTTTGACGCCTTAGGTCCCCTGTTATGCCTCCGAAAGCCGCGGACCCGGCAGCAGTCTGACAAGTGCCAGGCGACGGCCGCTTCAGGCTGTGTGCCCGGCACGCAGAAATTGGTCGGCGCATATTTCGTGGGCGCGGATCTTGGCGCACTTCACTGTGGTGGCAAGATCCAGTTCGCTCCCCTGCACGAATTTGTCCCCGACCGGAGCCGAGGCTCCGGTCGAGGACAAATCAAAGTCCAAAGGGCACGCGCTGTTGCGCGCATTGCGAGGCTACTCTTCGTGCCCTTGGTCCTGGCTCATCGTTCCCTCACCCGGGGGCGTCTCGCCCGGAGGGACTCCACCTCCCGGTTCCAGGCCTGTTATTTTTTGCTTGACCGGATCGGGATTGGAAGTGGCCCCGGGTTCAACGGTTTCAGACATGGCCGATTCGTCTGACTCCGGCGCCTGTTCGTTCTCTGGGTCGAAGGCTGGTTTGTTGCCCATCGCGGTATTTTCCTGTCTGTCGATGTCGATTTCGGCGTCTGTGGGTCGGGCCGTTGCCTCTCCGGCGTGACCGTCGGGCTCATCGGGGATATCGGACCATTCGGGATCGTCCGGCTGAAGGCTCAACGGATCAGCTTCGACTTCGCTCCCGTGCGTTTCGGCTTCGGGCTCCCCTCCCGTGGGAAGGCCGTGTTTATCCATCGTGAATTCTCCTCTTGGTCTGCCCGCCCGGAGACCGGGCTCAGGGAGTCGACTTGCCGCCGTTGACGTTCAGCGTTTCCCCGACCACGTAGCTGGACTCGGCAGACGCCAGGAAGACGTAGGCCGGGGCCAGCTCGACGGGTTGCCCCGCCCGGCCGAGCGGTACGTTGTGACCGAACTTCGGCAAGGCATCCTTCGGCTGGCCGTCGGAGACCTGCAACGGCGTCCAAATGGGACCGGGGGCCACGGCGTTCACGCGGATGCCGCGAGGTGCCAGCTGCACGGCCAGCCCCTTGGTGAAGGCATTGATGGCCGCCTTGGTCGAGGCGTAGTCCAACAGCGTGGGTGACGGGTCGTAGGCCTGGACCGAGGTCGTGTTGATGATGCTGGCCCCGGCCGGCAGGTGCTTGAGGGCTGCGCGGGTGACTGTGAACATGGCCAGGATATTGACCTGGAAGGTCTGCAGGACCTGCTCGTCGTCCAGGTCTTCCAGGTTCTCGATGGCAATTTGCTTGCCTGCATTGTTCACCAGAATGTCCAATCCGCCCAGTTTCTCCGCAGCCTCGTCGGCCAGTGAGTTGCGGTATTGGGCATCGAGCAGGTCCCCGGCAAGGCCGATGCCGACCCGTCCTTCGGCCTCGATCACCGCGATGATCTTGCGCGCGTCTTCGGCTTCGGCCGGCAGGTAGGCAATGGCGACATCTGCACCTTCCCGGGCGAAGGCGATGGCCACCGCCGCACCGATACCGGAGTCCCCGCCCGTGACCAGCGCCTTGCGACCCTTGAGCCTCCCGGTCCCGACGTAGGACGCCTCACCGTGGTCCGCCAACGGTTCCAGCTTCGCATCAAGGCCGGGTTCGGGTTGGTCTTGTTTGGGCGGTGAGATCCGGGGGTGCCGTTCAACCGGGTTGTCAAGAGAAAGCTGGGCCTCGGAATCGGGAATATTGGGTTCACGCTCATCCATGGGAAATCCTCCTGTCGTCGTGGACTTTGATGCTCGTACGGTTCACGCTAGGGCAAACCCCCTGGGGGTTCAATGAATGCGCACACGCTTGGCCATGGCGCGGCAACGGTCTTCGTGGAGGCAGGCTTGGCTTCCGGCCACCATGTCCGCAGGGGGCGTTCGTTGTGGCCGATTCCCTACTCTTTGCCGGAACCGGAGGCTTCCTCCTGCGTCTCGGAGGAAGCCTCCGACGCGCCCAGATCCTGGTTGATCCCCGGTTGGATCTCTTCTTCCGTCGAAGGCCGATCAACTTCACCGGAGTCGGGCATTTCGTCCGCGTCCGATTCCTGCGGCTGCCCGGTTTCGTCGTGCCGGTCATTTTCGTGTCGTTCCATGGTCGAGCTCCTTATCTCTTTTTGCGTGGTCTAGAGGGTGCGCTTTTTCTCCACGAGTTTCTGGGTCCAGCGCTTGGTGACGGCCTGGATGACCGATGCGCTGGCGCCGGAGAAGACGGCGAAGGCGAGTACCTTGCCGATCTTGGCCCGTTGCTGGGCCTCTGGGTTGGTGACGTTCGGCGGCTGCTCGCCGGTGGCCCCTTTCCAGATGGCGCCGGAGATCTTTGCCGCGACCAGTCCGGCAATGATCGAGATGCCGATTGCCAGGGCCTTGGTGACAAGTTTCATTTTTTCTCCTTCGTTGTGTGCTTCTGTTTGGGGCCTCGTTCGGCTCGTCAGTTCTCGCCGTCCGTGGCCTTGTCAAAGGTGATTTGCCGGCGCTCATACTCGCGCTGGCTGAAGGTCGCCTTCCGCACGGATTCCTCGTTGTCCAAGCTCGATCCGACGGCTCCGGCAATGGTGCCCAGGGATGCCGAAAGCCACGACAAATTCAGGTACTCCCCGAACCCCACCTCATGGCCCAATTCCATGGCCAGGAACCGGGCATCGATGATGATCAGAGCGCCGGTGAGGATGATGGCAAACAGGACCAGGTACATCAGGAGAATCGCCGAGGCAATGGTCATCAATGTCGCCAAGTTGTAAATGACACGCTTCTCACGGTGGCGATTCCCGACGGGTCGTTCCCAGAGCCTGTTGTGCAACACCAGCCACGAACCCATCACCACAACGGAAAGCAGGCTGATGATGGCAAGACGCTGGGGTGGGAGGTAGTCCGCCATGGTCCAGATGCTGGTGTAGAAAACGCCAAATGCACCCGTAGCCAAGGCCGCGGCCATCGCCGAGGAAAGGCTGGGCACCAGCCTCCACGGTCGGTTGCTGCGCACCATGCCAATGAGCAGCAGCAACCTGCCCATCATGCCCTTGACGGTTTCGAAGGCATCGTCGTCCGTCTTGGCGGCCTCGATCCTTCGTTCAAGGGAAAAGGGGTCCACGGCTGGCAATACCCGCCCGTCGTCCCGCAAGTACGGATCCCCGACCCCATGCAGGGCCGCGAGTGCCTGGACCACTGCACGCTGCAGTCGTTTCTTTCGGACTATCCCCAATGCGGGCAAGACCACAATGGCGGAGCCGGAGCCGGCGTTGACGCTGGATGCCACGGGCTCACCCCCTTCATATTGTGGCAAGTCCGTCAGGTACACCAAGTAGTCCCAACCGCCCGCTTCGCGCAATTGGTGCGAGTGGGCATTGAGTTCAACCTCGCCGTTACCGGCCAAGGGAAGCGAGAATTCGGCGACTTCCACCTCCCAGCCCGCACCGTTGTCCAAGTCCGATAGCAACTGCGCGGGCAGCGAGTCCTTCAGCGACACGGCCAGGGACAGCGGCATTCCGGTGTCAGCTATCAGGCCGACGACGGTCTTGCGGGCCGACTGCGTGGACATCGGGCTACCCTGCGTCGAAGCGGTCTTCGTCCCCCGACGATGCGTCGGATCCGGAGCCGTCCGCTTCAAGGTCGCCGGCGTCCGGCTTGGCCGCGCGGGTTCCGTCCTGTCCTTCGGAGGACGCGTCACGGGCTGCGGTGTCTCTGGTCCCCGGCTGGACTTCGTCAGCTCCCAGCAATTGCTCGGCCAGGTAGTCGGGGTCCTGAAACGGGTCGACGGTGCCGGGGTCTTCGGGCCCGTCGAGGGAGTCCAACTCGGACAACCCATCGGTGCCTGACCCCGAGGCGTCCTCGGGGTATTCGTCCTCGTGCCCGGAACCTGGATTCCGTGGTGTCGTTGACATGTGGTGCCTCCTTCGTTGCTTCAGGATTTCACGTGCCTGGTGGCGATTTGGGCGACTTGCGTTCCGGACCGGAGGTCCGTTCCAACCGATTACCCCCGGCCATGTGCCCGCAGCTTCCAACCCAACGTCGCGTTCCCCACGCTACTGTCCTTGTGGGGCCGTGCCAAGGAATCTGCACGTACTGCCATTGTGGCAAGGGTCCTTCCCGCTTCGTCTGTCGCCTTGGGGTTCGGCCGCCTCCAAGCGGTTCAAATGGTTGCCACGCGGCCAAGCGCGCAGTCCTGTTGCCAAGTCACCGTCCGATACGAACCGCCGGGCCACCCACGACGCGTCCGTGGCTTCCTCCGACGGGTTGCGAAAAGCTATCCGAGTCCCGACTCGTGACCATATCCTGACGGAACACCACGATTCCACGATGCCCTGTGTGGACGTGATCCACCGGCCGGCGCCTCAACGAAGGAGACAGCTTTCAATGCGGATGCGAAAATGATTCTCGATACCCGCCCAGCAGGCGACCCGTTGCGGATCGCAGTCCTGGCGCACCTGCACCATGCGATCGTCCCGCCCTTTGCCGGCGGCATGGAATCGCACACCGCACACCTGGTTGGGGGCCTCTCCGACCGCGGACACGAGGTAACGCTCTTTGCCAAGACGGGCAGCGAGGCAACGTGCCGTGTCGAATCCGTGCTGGCTCGCTCCTACATCGTGGAGGGCTACCCTGAAAGCGACGGGCGAAACCGGCAACACCTGATGCTGGACGGCGCCATGGCGCAGGCCACCGGACGGATCCGTGCGGGACGCTTCGACGTAGTCCTGAACAATTCCCTGAGTCCCCTACCCCACAGGGAACTGGCCGCAATACCGACCTTGCATGTCCTGCATACCCCGCTCCTGCCGCGACTGGCAGGAATCTTCGGGACCCCGGGTTGGACACCGGACCCGATGCACCGCCACGTCACTGTCTCACACGCGAACGCCCGGGCGTGGCGCCGGTGGCTGCCGGAGATCGACGTGGTCCACAACGGCATCGCATTGGAGACCTGGCACTCGGACGCGGAGTCGATTCCGGGCACCGCGGCCTGGACCGGGCGCATCACCCCGGAAAAGGGAACCCATCTGGCCATAGCGGCCGCCCGGGCAGCCAACATGAAGCTGAGGATCGCCGGTCCGGTGCAGGACCGGGACTACTTCACCGCCTTGATCGAACCGGAACTGGACGCGGACATCACCTACCTCGGACACCTTGACCAACAGGACCTGAGCACCATGGTTGCCTCGGCCCAGGTGTTCATCTCCACGCCTTTGTGGGAAGAACCCTTTGGGCTCACCACCCTGGAGGCGATCGCATGCGGCACCCCGGTGGCAGCGCTGCCCTCCGGGGCGATGGGCGAAATCATCACCGCCGAATCCGGCGTCCTGGCCACGGGCCACGACGCCGGGGCCCTTGCAAGGGCTGTCATCCTGGCCAGGGACCTGGAGCGGACGAAGGTACGCGACAGCGCCCGCACCTTCTCGCTGGATTCCATGATCGACTCCTATGAAGGGCATTTGCGTTCGGTGGCACCCGTGCCGCAGAGCGCTCCGGGACGGTTTTCGTGAACTACAGGGTCTCCTACTACGCCCACCACCACGGGACCGGACATTTGCGCCATGCACAGCGGCTGGCGGAGCTGGAGGGAGTGGATTTGCAGGTGGCCAGCACCGGGGAACGCCGGCGCGATCTGCTCTTCGGTGAACTGGACTACGTCGCCTTGCCGGCCGATGCAGGACCCCTGCAGCACCCCGGCAAGATGCGGGCCGGCGACCCGCTGCATTATGCCCCGGTCGGCCCTGGCATCCAACAGCGCTTTGCAACGCTGAACCGGGCGTGGGCCCGGTTTGTGCCGGATGTTGTCATGGTCGATGTATCCGTGGAGGTGGCATGGTTTGCCCGCCTCAGCGGCTATCCCGTCGCCTTCCGCCGCATGCCCGGGGAGCGCCGGGACCGGGCACACGAACTGGCCTACGAGGTCGCCGATGCCATCTTCGGCTATTTTCCCGCAGCACTCGAGGATCCCTCCCATCTGGCGGCGTTCGGCAACAAGAGCCACTATCTGGGTGTGCCCGGGACCCTGCCTGCGCCGAGTGATCCCGCTGCAGCGCCATCGGGCCGCCGTCGCGTGCTGGTGCAGACCTCGCTTGCCTCCGCGATTCCGGCACGGCCGTTGGCCGCGGCGGCCGCGGCATCACCCGGATGGCTATGGGAGGTCGCCGGGGCGGTGGAAGAGGACGGGACGAGGCTGCCGGAAAACCTGCTGCTGCACGGGGTGTTGCCCGACCCCGCCCGCGCGATGGCCGCGGCCGACCTGGTCATCAGCTCAGCGGGCCACAACGCCGTTGCAGCAGCAGCTGCGTCCGGGCGGCCGGTAATGCTGGTCCCGGAGGAAAGGCCTCATGGCGAGCAGCTCCACTTTGCCCGTGCCCTCGAAGGCGTCGCGGGAATCCCGATGCTTGGATCCTGGGAGGATCCCGCAGACTGGCCGTCCCTGCTGGAACGCGCCGTCGGCACGGCCCAAGGCGCCCTGGCCGATGCCCTGTTTGTCAGCCCCGAAAGCTTCGCCGACGCATTGGAGGCGATGCTTGCCGCCTGCCTGCTGGCGGCAAGGGCATGAACCGGGCCTTAGTAGGGGTCGTTGCTGCGGGTCGCCTCGACTTCAGCCGGTTCGGGCATTCTCATTACATCGATCCCGCTCCCATCCGGATCCCACCGAATCAGCCCCATTCCCGCGAATGCGCCCAGCCAGCCTTCCATGGGCCAGGTTCCCCAGCGCACGTGGAAGTTCCGGGCGTTGGCAATGATGGCCTCGAAGTGGTTCAGCGGCGGCTTGTGGACGCCGTGGTGCTGGTGGAACAGCGGCTCGGCCACAAAACACATGGGGATTTCCTGCTTGCGCGCCCTGAAGGCGAAATCGGTGTCCTCGGCACCATAGCCGGTAAAGCCCTCGTCGAATCCGCCCAGTCGAAAGAAAATCCCGGCCTTGATCGCGAACCCGAGCGACCAGAACATTTCGTGGCGGGAGCGCTCCCCGCCCCCTGCCAGGTTCGCCCGGGCATGGTGGGGGACGGAGGCTCCAAGCAACGCGGCATCATCGATTCCGAAGCCCGCCAGAAGCGGGGCCGGAAGGTACCGGGGCTCAGCCATGGCCAGCACCGGATCCCCCTCAATGGCGTCCAGGAGTGCGGTGAACAGCGTGTCCGCAGGAATGCAGTCCACGTCCAGGAACACCAGATTCGGGCTGGCCGCCGCGCTTGCGGCAGTGTTGCGGGCCCGGGCCAGCGGCAGGCCGGCTTCGCCGGGATGCGAGGTGACATGGTGGATCCGCAGCGGCACGGTGCAGGAAACGGGCTCCGGATCCGGCTCATCCATGTAGACGAGCACCACTTCGCAGGGAAGCTCGGCCGAGCGCTCCACACCTGCCAGCAGGTTGCGCAGGTGTCCGGCCCGCCCGTGGGCGATCACCAGTACCGAAAAATTCCGTGCCTCCACCGTGCCTCCTTGCTTGCCGGCCATCGCGCCGCGAAGGCACCGGACACCATCCGTCGGGTTGCTCCCAGCTTACGTCGACGCACCACCGCCCGGCACCGAACCGGCACACATCCAACAGCATCGAGGAGGAACGCATGAGCGGCACACCATCCAACCCTTTGGTCAGGGTCGCATCGATTCCGCACGACCAGATCTATATCCGCCACCTTGAGGCCGGCGATTCGTCGGGAGCCGGGGTGTTCCGCCTGCCCGATCCCCCGCCCGTCGAGGGCGTGCGATCAGCGCAATCCGGGTGGTGGCCCCCGGCGATGCTCTCGGCCGACTGGGTACGGGCCAACCATGACTCCTTTGACCTGATGCATGTTCATTTCGGTTTCGACGCCGCGGATCCGGCCCAGCTGCGCGAGCTGGTCGCCGAATTGCGGCACTTCGGCAAGCCCTTGGTTTACACGGTTCACGATCTGGTCAACCCGCATCAGCCCGACCCTGCGGCGCATGTGGAATTGCTCGATATATTGATACCCCATGCGGACAAGCTGATTACGCTCACTGCGGGGGCCGCGCGGGAAATCCGTCGCCGCTGGGGTGCCGAGGCCCAGGTGCTGCCCCACCCCCACGTCGTGGACTTCGGAACCATGGACCGGATCCGCGCCGCCCGCCGGCAGGACGCAGCGACAGGGCTTAAGCGTGGGATGAAGCGGATCGGCGTGCATCTCAAGGGACTGCGACCCAACATGGACACCTCCATCCTGGATCCGCTGGCCCGCGCCGTGGCCCGACTCCCCTCCGCGGTGCTCCAGGTCAACATCCATTCCCAGCCCCTGGATCCGGCCAGCGACGAATACCGGCCCGCGCTGGCCGGGAAGCTGCACCACGGCGCGAACCTGGGGTTCTGGGAACTGCGGTCCCACGAGTACTTCAGCGAACCGGAACTCTTCGACTACCTCGCCTCGCTGGATGCCTGTGTCTTGCCCTACCGTTTTGGCACCCACTCCGGTTGGCTCGAAGCGGCCCTTGATGTCGGCACACCGGTGGTCGTGCCCGATTGCGGGCATTATGCGGACCAGGACCCTTCGGTTGCACGATTCAGGTCCACGCCGACCGGCGTGGATGAAGATTCACTCCTGAACGCGATCCGGGATGTATTGCGGGCCGAAGACCTGCCCGGCCTTGAGGCGGAAGGGCGCCGTCGGCAGCGGCTAGAACTCGCCCGGGCCCACCGGGACTTGTACGACGTGCTCTTGGACCGGACCCCGGCTGCACGGTAAATGCCAGGGCCGGCGCCGTCCGGAACCGCCTACTGGCTTGCGACGGAAGTCGATGAATCCGCCCGCCCGCGCCCCGGCGAACCCCACGCCAGTGGATCAGAACCATCGCTTCGCGCCCGGGCCTTGACATTCGCGGAGACCCCGGTCACACTGGATCGTATACGATTTCATACACAACAGGAGGAAGCCGTGAGCAGCGACGCTATAGCCACCGAATTGGTCGAGGTCGACCAGTCCATCTTTGACAGGGCCGGCAAGGTCCTTGCGGTCCACCTCTCCTACTCCTCGCGGGCAGCCCAGCGCGGCCGCACCCCTGCTTTCCCGTCGTATTTCATGAAGGCGTCTTCCTCGCTGGCCACCACGGGCTCCACCGTTGAGCGCCCGGCAGGCACCGAACTGCTGGCCTTCGAGGGCGAGATCGCCCTGGTCATCGGCACCGACGCCCGCCGCGTTACGGTCGAGCAGGCCTGGGGCCACGTCGGATACGTGACGGCCTCAAACGACCTGGGCGTCTACGACATGAAATACGCCGACAAGGGATCGAACATCCGCTCCAAGTC
Organism: Paeniglutamicibacter sp. ORCA_105; assembly: GCF_045798545.1. Classification (NCBI taxonomy): domain Bacteria; kingdom Bacillati; phylum Actinomycetota; class Actinomycetes; order Micrococcales; family Micrococcaceae; genus Paeniglutamicibacter; species Paeniglutamicibacter sp. ORCA_105. The sequence goes on from NZ_JBIXLM010000014.1 coordinate 81,812, forward strand.
CGGCGACGGCTACACCCCGATGGGCCCGGTGCTGCTCCCGGCGGCCTCCCTGAACCCGGACGCACTGCGCATCCGCACCTGGGTCAACGGCGAGATCGCCCAGGACGCCTCCACGCAGGAACTGATCTTCTCCTTCGCGCAGATCGTCGCGGACCTCTCCCAGCAGATGACGCTGAAGGCCGGAGACGTGATCCTCACCGGGACCCCGGCCGGATCTTCCGTGATCGTGCCGGGCGACGTCGTGGAAATCCAGGTCGACGACGAGGCAGCAGGCCTGTCCACCGGGCGCCTGGCCACCACCGTCATCCAGGGCACCGACACCTTCGCGGCCTTCGGCAACCAGCCCAAGATCACCGACGCGGACAAGGTGGACGCGTTCGGCACACACGCCGCGGCAGGCATCCAGGCGCCGATCACCGGCAGGGAAGCACTGACCGACGAGGTCAAGGCCAAGCTGATGTCCGTCGCCACCGCCACCATCTCGGGCGCGCTGCGCAAGCGCGGACTGAACAACGTCTCGGTCGACGGCTTGCAAGCCACCAAGGGAATGACCAAGGTCATCGGCACCGCCCGCACGCTGCGCTACGTGCCCAACCGCGAGGATCTCTTCAAGACCCACGGCGGCGGCTACAACGCCCAGAAGCGCGTCATCGACGACATCGGCCCGGGCGAGATCCTGGTCATGGAGGCCCGCGGCGAAAAGGGCTCCGGCACCCTGGGCGACATCTTGGCGATGCGCACCCAGGTCCGCGGCGCCGAGGCCATCATCACCGACGGCGGGGTCCGCGACCTCGACGCGGTTGCCGCCCTGGACATCCCCACCTTCCACAACGGAGCACACCCCGCGGTGCTCGGGCGCAAGCACGTGCCGTGGGACACCGACGTCGCGGTCGGCTGCGGCGGCACCACCATCGTTCCTGGGGACATCGTCATAGCCGACGCCGACGGCATCCTGGTCATCCCGCCGCACCTGGCAGCGGAAATCGCCGACGAGGTCGTCGAATCCGAACGCCAGGACACCTTCGTGTTCCTGAATGTGAAGAACGGCAACAAGATCCAGGGCCTGTTCCCGATGAACGCCGATTGGAAAGCCAAGTACAACCAGTGGGTCGCCGACGGCGAACCGGAATTCTAGGCCGCGCCATGGCCCCCAGCAAGTCAGAGTCGGCCTACCGACTGCTGCACGAGAAGATCACCGAGGGAACCTACTCCCCCGGCTACCGGCTGGTGCTCGGCACCATCGCCGCGGAGCTCGGCTGTTCGGTGGTCCCCGTGCGCGAGGCCATCCGCCGGCTCGAGGCCGAGGGCCTAGTGACCTTCGAACGCAACGTCGGGGCCATGGTCGCGGCAGCCGACACCACCCTCTACCTGCACACCATGCAAACCCTGGCCATCATCGAGGGGGCTGCCACCGCGCTGAGCGCCCCGTTCATCGACGACGACCAGCTGGCAGCGGCCCGGGCCATCAACCAGGCCATGGCTGAATTGCTGGTCGACTTCAACGCCCCGCGCTTCACCGAATTGAACAACGAGTTCCACCAGGTGCTCTACCGCAATTGCCCCAATCCGCACATCCTGGAATTGGTGCACCGCGGCTGGAACCGCCTGGCGGTGATGCGCTCCTCCTCCTTCACCCACATCCCGGGCCGGGCCCGGGAATCGGTGAAGGAACACGCCCGACTCCTGGACCTGATCGAGGCCAAGGCCCCGGCCGCCGAGATCGAGCAGGCGGCAAGGGCCCACCGAACCACCACATTGAACGCCTACCTCGCGGCGGCCAACCTCCCGGCCTCCCCGCTCTAGGCACCCCCCCAGACAACTGCAACACGACACCATTTCCCACCCAGCAAGGAGCCAGTCCATGAGCAAGCACTTCGTTCCAGAGAACCTTCCCAACCACCTGCAGCACTACATCGGCGGCCAGTTCGTCGATTCCATCGGCGGGGAGACCTTCGAGGTCCTGGACCCGGTGACCAACCAGACCTACGCCACCGCCGCCGCCGGCCAGAAGGCCGACATCGATGCAGCCGTCGCCGCCGCAACCGAGGCGTTCAAGAACGGCCCGTGGCCGACGATGAGCGCCCGGGCACGCGCCAAGGTCCTCTACAAGATCGCCGACGCCGTCGTCGCCCAGGAAGACCGCCTGGCCGAGATGGAAACCTTCGACACCGGCCTGCCGATCACCCAGGCCCGCGGCCAGGCCCAGCGGGCCGCGGAGAACTTCCGCTTCTTCGCCGACCTGATCGTCGCCCAGCACGATACCGCGCTGAAGGTCCCCGGATCGCAGCTGAACTACGTGAACCGCAAGCCGATCGGCGTCGCCGGCCTGATCACCCCGTGGAACACCCCGTTCATGCTCGAATCCTGGAAGCTCGCCCCCTCGATCGCCTCCGGCTGCACCGTGGTACTGAAGCCGGCGGAGTTCACCCCGCTCTCCGCCTCGCTGTGGGCCACCATCTTCAAGGAAGCCGGCCTCCCGGACGGCGTCTTCAACCTGGTCAACGGCATCGGCGAGGAAGCAGGCGACGCACTGGTCAAGCACCCGAAGGTCCCGCTGATCTCCTTCACCGGCGAATCCTCCACCGGCCAGCTGATCTTCCGCAACTGCGCCGAAAACCTCAAGGGCATGTCCATGGAGCTGGGCGGCAAGTCCCCCGCCATCGTCTTCGCCGATGCAGACTTCGACGCCGCCATCGACTCGACCCTCTTCGGCGTGTTCTCGCTGAACGGCGAGCGCTGCACCGCCGGTTCCCGCATCCTGGTCGAACGCCCGATCTACGAGAAGTTCGTCGAGGCCTACGCCGCCCGCGCCAAGAACATCAAGGTCGGAGACCCGCACGATCCCGAAACCCAGGTCGGCGCGCTGGTCCACCCGGAGCACTACGACAAGGTCATGAGCTACGTGGAAATCGGCAAGTCCGAGGGCCGCGTCGTGGCCGGCGGCGGACGCCCGGAAAACCTCCCCGAGGGCCAGGAAAACGGATCCTACGTCGCCCCGACCGTGTTCGTTGACGTCGCACCGGATGCCCGGATCTTCCAGGAGGAGATCTTCGGACCCGTAGTGGCAATCACCCCCTTCGACACCGACGAAGAGGCCCTGGAACTGGCCAACAACACCCGGTACGGCCTGGCCGCCTACGTCTGGACCAACGACCTCAAGCGCGCCCACAACTTTGCACAGGACGTCGAGGCCGGCATGGTCTGGCTCAACTCGCACAACGTCCGCGACCTGCGCAGCCCGTTCGGCGGCGTGAAGGCCTCGGGCCTGGGCCACGAGGGCGGCTACCGCTCGATCGATTTCTACACCGACCAGCAGGCGGTGCACATCACCCTCGGTGAGGTCCACACCCCCAAGTTCGGCGCCTAACCTCTTCCCCCCCCACCCAGCTTTTCCAGTTTTTTCCGCAAAGGAGCGAATCATGTCCAACGTCATCCCCAAGCCCTCCGTCCCGGCTCCCGATATCCTGCGCTGCGCGTACATGGAAATCGTGGTCACCGACCTGGCCAAGTCCCGTGCCTTCTACGTGGACCTGCTCGGCCTGCACGTGTCCTACGAGGACGACAAGCAGATCTACCTGCGTTCCTTCGAGGAGTTCATCCACCACAACCTGGTGCTGACCCTCGGCCCGATTGCCGCGGTTGCCGCATTCTCCTACCGCGTGCGCTCCAACGCCGACGTTGACGCCGCCGAGGCGTACTACAAGGAACTGGGCTGCCGCACCGAGCGCCGCAAGGAAGGCTTCGTGCGCGGCATCGGCGACTCCGTCCGCGTCGAGGATCCGTTGGGCTTCCCCTACGAGTTCTTCTTCGAGACCGAGCACGTCGAACGCCTGCACATGCGCTACGACCTGTACTCGGCCGGCGAACTGGTCCGCCTGGACCACTTCAACCAGGTCACCCCGGATGTCCCGCGGGGACGGAAGTACCTCGAGGACCTGGGCTTCCGCGTCACCGAGGACATCCAGGACGACCAGGGCATCACCTACGCCGCCTGGATGCACCGCAAGGGCACCGTGCACGACACCGCCCTGACCGGCGGCGACGGCCCGCGCATGCACCACGTTGCCTTCTCCACCCACGAGAAGCACAACATCATCCAGATCTGCGACAAGATGGGCGCGCTTCGCATGTCCGACCGCATCGAGCGCGGCCCGGGACGCCACGGCGTCTCCAACGCGTTCTACCTCTACATCCTGGATCCCGATGACCACCGCATCGAGATCTACACCCAGGACTACTACACCGGCGACCCGGACAACCCGGTCATCACCTGGGACGTGCACGACAACCAGCGCCGCGACTGGTGGGGCAACCCCGTTGTCCCGTCCTGGTACACCGAGGCCTCCCTGGTCCTGGACCTGGACGGCAAGCCGCAGGACGTCATCCAGCGCACCCACTCCTCCGAGATGGAGGTGACCGTCGGCGCCGACGGCTTCTCCTACACCCGTGCACCGGGTGACGCACTGACCGGCGATCCGGGCGAGGAAGTCGGCTTCAAGATGGGCCACCAGCTCTAGGCCTTCTCCACCCGCATGCGCCCTGGCGCATGAAACGGGCCGGTGTCGGCGCACATCATCATCCGATGGTGCGCACCGACACCGGCCCTTCCGTTTTTCCTGCCCTTCGGCTTTTCCGTCGCGCCCGCCGATGCCCCGGGGGCCGGCGGGGCGCCGGACGGTGATGCCCGGGTCAGCGTCCCACGGAGTACCGCAGGAAAACCATGCCGTTTTCGAAGCGCCGCTCGTCGAGCAGCTCCAGGGAATGGCGGATGCCCTCGGGAAACATCCGCTTGCCGCCGCCGACGAGCATCGGTGCGACATATACCTGGCACTCGTCGATCAGGTTCGCCCGCCAGGCCTCCGCCGCCACCCGGGCACCGGAGATGTTCAGGTCCAGGCCCGCCGACGACTTGAGGGAGCGGACCAGCTCGGGGTCGAAGCTGCGCTCGATCCGGGTGCGCCTGGTGGACACGGCCTCCAGCGTGCTCGAGAAGACGACCTTGTCGGCCGCCTGCCAGATCCGGGCGAACTCGGCGTTCCCGGGCGAATCCGCGGCCAGGTCCGGGTCGTTCTCCCAGCCGGTCATCATCTCGTACATGGTCCGCCCATACAGGTAGGTGCCGACCCCGCGCTCGGTGGCGTTGATGAAGTCGAGCACCTCCTCACCCGGATAGGCCCAGTCGAATGCCCCGGCCTCATCGGCGATGTAGCCGTCCAAGGATGCGAGAAACGTGTAGATCAGCCTGGACATGGTGTTCCCCTCGTGCGTGCGGTTGGTGCCCCGGGTGGGGGCGGGACGGCGTGAAGCGTGGATCCCACGGTACTCCCGGGCCTCGGCGAAGTCACCGGTCAGGCATCCGCCGCCCGGGTTGCCTTGGTCTTCACTCCCGCCCCGAACCCGAGCACACTGGATACATGGACAGGCAAGCAGGATCGCAGTTCCAGGACAGAGGCCAGGCCGGCGCGCTGTTGGGTGAGCATCTGGTGAAGCGCGGGCTGGGTTCCGGGAGCATCGTGCTGGGCCTGCTCCGCGGCGGGATCCCCGTCGCGGCGGCGCTGGCCGCAAGGCTGGGCGCCCCGCTCGGCGCGTTGGCCGTGCGCAAGCTGGGAGTGCCGCAACAGGAGGAGGTCGCCTTCGGGGCAGTCGCCTCCTACCGCTCGTGCCGGAGCCGCTACCTGGTGCGCACCGTCCACCAGCATGTACTCGGTTCCCGCGCGAAGGCTGTGCTGGAGGAGGTGGAAGCCCGCGCCTCCGCGGAACTGGATCGGCTCGCCCGGCGCTTTGCCGATTACGCGCCCGACATCACCGGGGCGAAGGTGGTGTTGTGCGACGACGGGTTGGCCACCGGTGCCACCATGCATGCCGCCGTGGACGTGGTGGCGCAGTGCGGAGCCCGGGAGGTCATCGTGGCGGTGCCCGTCGCGCCGCGCATCCTTGCCCGTTCCATGGCCGGTGCCTCTTCCGTCGTTTGCCTGCTGGCACCGCAGGAGTTTTCCGCGGTGGGATCCCACTACGAGGATTTTTCGCAGGTCGACGAGGACGCCGTGGAACGGATGCTGCTCGAGGCCCGCGAGGCGCGCCGGCACCACGACGCCCGGGATGCCAACTAGCCGGTCCCGGCATCCCGCCAACACCCCCGTTGCCCGCGCTGCACGTCCATTGCCTCCGGTGCGAACACGTCGTAGGTTGTAGCCCACCGGTGCACACTCGCCGGCCGGAGCCACCGGCCGCGGGCCCGGGTATCCGCTGCATCGAAGGGGAACTCGATGGGGTTGCTTGGCTGGATCGTCCTGGGGCTCATTGTCGGCGCCCTGTTCAAGAACATCATGCCGGGCCGCGCCCACCATGGCTGGACGGCCGCCCTGCTCCTGGGGGTCCTTGGTGCCGTCGCCGGCGGCTGGCTGGCCGCCATGGCCTTCGGCACCGGAATCGGCGAATTCCTGAACCTGCGCACCTGGGTGCCTTCCATCCTGGGTGCCGCGGTGGTGGCGGGGACCTACGGTGTTATCCGCCAGCGCCGGGCCTAGCCCCGGCAATCCCGGCATGGTCCTCGACAACACCCCGTCCCCGTTGTTATCTTTGGCCCATGTTGTCTTTCTTCCTGTAATCCGGTGATGCCCGACCGTGCGCACCCCCGCCGGTGTGCTCGGTCCGCCGCAGTCCCGCGCCTGTCCGCCCCCAGGGGGTCCGTGGACCGCGCGAAAACAGGAGACATCGACCATGCGAACCCAACTTTCCCTTCACGGCCTGACCTTTTCCCATCCCGGGCACCCGGTGTTCCGCGACCTGGACTTCGCGGTGCGTCCCGGCGAGCGGCTGGGGATCATTGGCGAAAACGGCGCCGGCAAGAGCACCTTGTTGCGGCTGCTCGCGGCCGACCTGGCCCCGGACGCCGGAACCGCCACCCGGCAGGCGGCGGGAGGATTCGGCTACCTGGCGCAGCAGCCGTCCTTCGAACCGGGATGGACCGTCGCGGACTTCCTGGACCATGCCCTGGCCTGGCTCAGGGACCTTGAATCACGGATCGAGGCCGCGGCCGCGCGGCTGGCCCTCGCCTCCGAGGCCCAGCTTCCCCGGGCGCTGGCGGAATACGGGCTCCTGACGGATCTGCAGGAGTCCCGGGACGGCGCGGGGGCACGGCAGCGCCTGGCCGCCTCGGCGCACCGGCTCGGCATCGGCGGCATCGAGGGCGCGCGGCGCTTCGACACGCTGTCCGGCGGGGAACGGTCCAGGCTGGCGCTGGCGGCCACGCTGGCGGCGAATCCGGAGGTGCTGCTGCTCGACGAACCCACCAACAACCTTGACACCGCCGGTCTGGAGTGGCTGGAGCACCGGCTGGCAACCCACCGCGGAACGGTGGTGTTCTGCACGCACGACCGCTTGTTCCTCAAGCGGGTCTCAGATGCGATCCTCGAGCTGGACCGCGGCGTACCCACCCGCCATGCCGATGGCTACGACGGCTACCTGCGGGCCAAGGCGGCACAGCGCCGGGCCGTCATCCTGGCCCGGGAACAATGGCAGGACAAACTGGAACAGGCAGCCCGCATGGCCGAACGCTCCGAAGGCGCGGTGGCCAAGATCCCCCGGAAAACGGAGAAGCCCGGATTCGGCCACGGTGCGTTCCGGGCGCGCGACCGCTCCCACGGATCCTCCGCCGCGCTGCGCCAGGCGAAGACGCGCCTGGCGCAGTTGCGGGCAAATGAGGCGCAGCTGCCCCTCGAGCCGCTGCGCTTCACCCCGGATCCCGCGGCCGTGGCCGACTCCGGGGCCGACGTCCCGCCGACTGCGGTCGAGCTCGTCGGCGTGCACGTTCCGGGACGCCTTGCCATCGACCACCTGCTGCTGGCACCCGGTGAACGGGTCCTGCTCACCGGGCCCAACGGCGCCGGCAAGTCGACGTTGCTGGACGTCATCGCGGGGGTCCTGACTCCCCCCTCCGGCACCTGCCGCGTCGGCCGGCAGGCGGGATACCTGCGCCAGGAACCCGCTTCCTGGCCCGGGCACTGGATGGCGGCCCAGGGTTTTTGTTTCGGCTCGGGTCGGGACCTCGCCGAGGACCTGGAGCAGCTGCTGTCCCTGGGGCTTTTCCGGCCGGAGGAACTGACCATGCGCATCTCGGAGATGTCGCTGGGGCAGCGGCGCAGGCTCGATGTGGCGCGGCTGTTCGCCAGGCCGGCGGGACTGCTCCTGCTGGACGAACCCACCAACCACCTGTCCCCGGCCCTCGGCGATGACCTGGAACTGGCGCTGGACTCCTTCGGGGGCACCGTCGTGGTGGTCAGCCACGACAGGGCGCTGCGCGCCAGGTTTGCCGGGCGGCGGATCCATCTGGAGCAGGGGATGCTCGTGGAATAGCGCGGGGAATAGGCCGCAGGACCTGGGTCTTGGCCCATTGCCCGCAGCCCGTTGTCCGTAATCAGCCGGCCAGGTTCAGGCGCGGCAACGTCCCGATGTCCTTGCCGTCCTTGTCGGTGACCCTCAGGGTCTCACCATCTACCTCCACCGCGGCGGCCCTCGAGAGCCAGGTGTCCATCCCCGGGCAGCCAATCAACGTCGTGGTCATCTCGTGCAGTTCGAATGCCTGTCCTGATCCCGTCCACGAGCCGGTCAGCGTGTTGCACCCGTCATGCCCGTTGAACCGGCCCTCGGGCGCGAACGACAGCACCGGAGACCCCTCTGAGGCCCCGCCCCATTGGCCAATGACCGCAGCGTCGGCGTCGCTTCGATCCGATTCCGGGCTCGTTGTTTCCTCGGGTGCGGAAGCCGACGGGCTCGGCGTCGGCGGGGTGTTGCCTGCCGGGGGAAGCCCGTACGGGCCCACGTCCCGGGACACGGTTGCCTCTGTGCTCTCGGCGCCGGGACCCGTTGAACATGCCGACAGCGCAAAGGCCATCACCGCAATCATGACCAGGGCTCCAGGTCGCTTCATGGTCACATGCTAGCCCCGAAAACCGGCTTTTGGCCTGCAAAGAGGTGAGAAATCGTGGCTCGCTCCCCAAGCCGCCGTGCCGGGGTGCAGACTTAGAGACATGACACCCGAACACATTGCCCCCACCCGCTTCTCGGACCGCACGGCCGCCGGCGAATTCCTGGCGGTTGACCTGCAGCAGTACGCCAAGGACCCCAACGCGTTGGTGCTTGGACTGTTGCGCGGCGGGGTCCCGGTGGCGGCGGAGGTCGCCGCGAGGCTGGAGCTTGAACTCGATGTGCTGGCGGTTCGCCGCTTGGTGATGCCCGAACGCACCGACATCGCCTTTGCCGCATTGGCCGCCCATGGAGAGCACACGTCGCTGAAGTACATCGAGGGCGTTTGGGACTCGGCGCAGCTGCGCTTCGAGAAGGAAATCCTCGACGGGGTGGAGACGGAGGCCCGGCTGGAGCTGGAGGAGTTGCGTGCCCGGCTCGTGAGCGCGGTCGTCCTGCCGGTCTCCGGACGCACCGTGATCCTGGTCGATGAGGGGATGGCAAGTGGCGCGACCATGTTGGCAGCCGTGGAATTGATGCGCGAGGCCGGAGCCGGGCGTATCGTGGTCGCGGTTCCGGTGGCCCCGGCGGTGGCCTGCAAGGAAGTCGAGCCGCTGGTTGACGAGTTCATCTGCGCCATCAGGCCCAGGGTGTTCCACTCCGTTAGCGCCTTTTACTCGCGCTTCGATTCAATCGCCGACTACGAGATCACGGCACTGGTCCCCCGCCGCTAGGGTTCCAGCGCCGCTGCCCGTTGGGCGTGACATTCACCTGCCGACAGGACAGAAGCGGGGCCGGCCGGTTCCTTACCACCTCGCGTGAGGGGAAAGGAACCGGCCGGCCCTTCTTACATGCTTCGCAGGTGCGCGAGAGGACTATATCGTCTAGGCGTGCTGGCCCCGGTGCTTGGCGTCATGTGCCGCCTGCAGGTCCGGGTCGATGTCCTCGACGTGCAGGTTGCGGCCCTTGGTCTCGCCCACCCAGATGACTGCCGCCATCGAAATAAGGGTGAGCACCATGATGTAGATGGCAATCGAGCCGGACCAGCCGGTCCGCTGAAGAAGGATCTCGGCGACGGTCGATGCGAAGGCACCGCCGAGGATCGCGCCGAGGGCGTAGCCGATCGAGATGCCCGAGTAGCGGATGTGTGCCGGGAACATTTCGGCGTACATTGCCGACTGCGGGCCGTAGGAAAGCCCCAGGCCTACCGTCAGGATGAAGATCGAGACACCGTAGAGGAAGACGCTTCGGGTCTCGATCAGCAGGAACATCGGGATCATCCAGACAAAAACTATGCCGTAGCCGATCAGGAAGGTGTTGCGGCGCCCCAAGTGGTCGGAGAGCCAGCCGCCGGCCAGAGTGAAGATCAGCCAGCCGATGGAGCCGATGGTGGTGGCCAGGAGCACCGGTGCGGTCGGCATCTCCAGCACCCTGGTGGTGTAGGCGATGAAGAAGGCGATGACCAGGTAGCCGGCGGCGTTGTTGGAAATGAAGATCAAGGCTGCCTGGATGACTTCCTTGGTGTTGGTTTGGAAGAGCTGCTTCAGCGGGGTGTGCTCCGAGGCCTTGCGCAGTGCGAGCTGCTTGAAGATCGGGGATTCCTCGACGGCCTTTCGGATCAGGTAGCCAACGACGATCAGCACCACCGAGAGCAGGAACGGCACGCGCCAGCCCCAGGCGGCAAACTGTTCCGGGCTCATGGACGTGCGCAGGAGGTACAGCATGCCCGTGGCAATGATCATGCCGATCGGGACACCGATCTGCGGGAAGGCGCCGAAGAAGCCGCGCTTGTTGTTCGGGGCGTGCTCCACGGCCATCAATGCCGCGCCGCCCCATTCGCCGCCGGCGGAGAAGCCCTGGATGATGCGCAGGAGCACCAGCAGGATCGGAGCCCACAGGCCGATGGTGGCGTAGGTGGGCAGCAGGCCGATCAGCGCGGTGGCCGCGCCCATCAGGATCAGGGTGGCGACCAGCACGCGCTTGCGTCCGTACTTGTCACCCAGGTGGCCTGCCACAATCGCGCCCAGCGGCCGGAAGAGGAAGGAAATGCCGATCATTGCGAAGGCGAGGATCTGTCCCAAGCCCGGGTTGGACACGCTCAAGGGCTGCAGGAAGAGCGGTGTCAGCAAGGTCGCGGTGAGCTGGGCAAAGATGAAGAAGTCGTACCACTCAATGGTGGTGCCAACCAATGTGCCGGCAAGGACACGACGTTCCTCGGAACGTTTGCTGCTTGCCGCGAGGGATGAGGAAGCCATGGGAGAACTCCTGCGTTCGGTGCTAGGTGCGGTGGACGAGTGTGCGCATCATACCGACCGTTCGGACGGTAAAGTGCTTTGTCCATGGTAACCCATCATCGTGACTTCGCTCACGCCAATTTGGGTATCGGCTTTTCCTCCCCCTGCGCGGGGACTGCCCGACGCCGGATGCGCCAGCAATCCGGCGTCTTGGGCGAAGGCTTTTCCGTGGTGGTTCCTCAATCCTCCCGGCCCAGGAATTCGCGCACTCGCAGACGCATCGGCTCGCGGTCGTAGCTGTTCACCATGGCTCCGGCCATGCGCACGGGATCGCCGAAAAAGAAGTATTCATAGAGTGCCTGGCGACCGGAGAATCCGGTGATCGAGGCGTCGTAGGCGAGCTTGAACAGCCGGATCCGCTCGGACCCCGTCAGGGACTTGCCCTGCAGGTACTTGGCGATATCCTCCGTCGCAACCTCCAGGTCCGCTTCGCCGGGCAGCGCCATCAGGCCCGAGGCGCAGAACTTCCGGATGATCTCCGGGAAGCGCTGGGAGATCTTCGGATACCAGTTGCGGGCGGCGTTCAGCGTTTCCCAGTGCGGCAACAGCACCCCGTCAACGCTGGGGGCCGCCTGCGCCTCGGCCGCGACCACCAGCGCCTTGCCGATCTCCACGTTGCGGATCAACTCCGCCAGGTCCTCCTGGATATGCGCAAAGCCGTCGATGCCAATGGCCCCGGCGATCTCCGAGGCCAGCCCCAGGTAGAACTCGGACTTGGCGACGGTGCGGGTGACGACCTGGTGCGTCATCAACGCGCCGGCTCCGGTGTCGGTATACCAGGCGTTGCAGAGTTCCGGGCGCCCGAGCATGAAGATGCGCTCATTGGGGATGAACACCTCGTCGAACACCACCACCGCGTCGATCTCGTCGAAGCGGGCTGCCAGCGGCTCGTCATGCGTGTTGCCGCCGTTGTGCAGCCCGGTGCGGCAGAGGTAGCGCAACCCCGGCGCGTCGTTGGGCACGGCCACGGCAAAGGAGTAGGGAGCGTCCTCGGGGGTGCCGCGCAGCACGGTGGAGGGAAAAACCAGCAGCTCGTCGGCGATCGGGGCGACGGTGGCGAGCATCCGGGCACCGCTGATGACAATGCCGTCCGGTCGTTCCTCGACAATGTGCGCGGTGAGCTGGCCGCCGAGCTGCTCGGAGCCGGAGACCGAACGGTTGACCTGGGGCGGGATCAGGGTGTGCGTGGCCAATAGGTCGTTCTCGCGGGCGAATTCGTAGTAGGCCTCGATGCGCTCCCCGAAGACCGGGTCGCCCTGTGCGAAGAACGTCTTGGCGGTGGACAGTGCGGTGAGGGCGGAGTTCATGTAGTCGGCGGTCCGGCCCAGGAAGCCGTTGGAATACTCGGACCAGGTGGCTGTCGCTGCCCGCCGCTGGGCCAGGTCCTGCGGCGTGCGCGGCACCAGGAAAGAGGCGTTGACCCGGTCTCCGGTGGTGGGCGATTCGTAGGTCAGAGCGTCCCGGTGAGCCGGGTCGTGTTGCATGTCAAAGAGTTTCGCGTAAGTGAGCGCCAGCTGCCTGAAGGCCGGGTGCCGGGTGAGGTTTTCGGAGACCACCTCCCCGTCGATGACCAGGTGCGGACGCATCGCGTCCAGCTTGGCCAGGAACTGTGCCCCGGTTCTGATTCCCATGTTCAAGACCCCTCTTGCGTAGTGGCGGCGCTTCCGCATCGGTAGTGGACTAGAGCAGCTCCTCGACGCCCAGGTGGCGTTCGGGGATGGTGGTGAAGGACCCATTGGCGAAGGCCAGCGCGTCACCGCGGCGGTAGTTGAAGTCGCGGACCTCTCCCAGGTAGAGCGTGTGGTCACCGCCGTCGTAAGCGGCCCACGGCGTGCAGGAGAAGTAGGCGAGCACGCCAGCGAGGCGCGGGGCCGTGGCCCCCTCGATCCAGACCGGATCGTGGCTCGGGCGGCCGGCAAAATGCAGGGCAAGGTCCATCTGCTCCGCGCCGAGGATGTTCACCGTGAACGGCCGGTTGGCCAGCTCATCGTGGGCCTTCGTGGACCGGGCAATGGAAACCAGCACCAGGGGCGGGTCCATGGAGACCGAGGTGAACGAGTTGACCGTGATCCCGTGGCGCTTGCTTTGTCCGTCAAAGGTCACAATGGCCACGCCGGTGGCAAAACGACCCAGGCTGCCGCGGAAATGTGGCAACGTGGAGGCATCGATCCGGCGCGGAACGCCGCCCTCGGCAATTTCGTCCTTGCCCGGGACGATCATGGCGTGCTCCTGCTTCCCATTCCCGCCTATCCCTCGCATTAACGCGGCAAATGTTCTAATATCGAACGAGCAGTTCCAATAAAGAATAGTATTTGCACCATAACCCAGCGCGGGTTGACCCACAACCCCCACGGGCAGCGCCACGCGGCGCCAACCCACCGAAGGACGGCACCGGCCCCCATGACCGCCACCAGCACCACCGCACCGGCATCACAAACACTCTCCCGCGGCATCCGCATGCTGGAGATCCTTGCCGAGGCCAACGGGCCCATGACCATTGCCGAGCTCGCCGAGGACCTTGGCGTGCACCGCTCGATCGCCTACCGGATCCTGCGCACCCTGGAATCCCACCGACTGGTCACCCGCGACGAGTCCGGCCGGGTGCACGGCGCCCCGGGCCTTGCCGTGCTGGCAAGCAGCGTGCAGCGGGATTTGCAGAGCGCGGCCCTTCCGGAGCTGACGCTCCTGGCCAACGAATTGAAGATGTGCGCCTTCATTGCGGTGTGGGACCAACCCGACTGCACCACGCTGGTCACGGTGGAGCCGCGCCACGTGCACGCCGCGGTGGTGCAGCGCCCGGGCTCCCGCCATCCCTTCGGGCACGGCGCCCCGGGCATTGCCATGCAGTCAACGCTCACGGAGGAGCAGTGGGCGGCGCTGAACCACGAGACACCGTACCGGAAGATCGCCTCCGAGGCCCGCGCCCTGGGCTATGCCACCAGCATCGACGAGGTCATTCCGGGGCTGTCCTCGGTGGCGGCGCCCGTCACGGTGCCGGGGCAGCTGCCGGCGGCGGTTGCCGTCGTCTACAGCACCGGGTCCCGGCAAAACGAGGTTGCCGCCATCGGTG
>NZ_JBIXLM010000015.1:0-91880 GCF_045798545.1 Paeniglutamicibacter sp. ORCA_105
CCCCCCCCCCCCCCCCCCCCCCCCCCCCCCAAAAAAAAGCGACCTTGGTTTTGTGACTACTCGGCCGAAGCGGCCGGTGCTTCCTCGGCTGCCGGAGCAGCTTCAGCGGCGGGTGCTTCCTCGGCTGCCGGAGCAGCTTCAGCGGCGGGTGCTTCCTCGGCTGCCGGAGCAGCTTCAGCGGCGGGTGCTTCGGCCTTGCCGGCCTCGAGCAGTTCGCGCTCCCACTCGGCCAGCGGCTCGGCCGGGGCTTCGGTGTTGCCTGCAGCCTTGTTGTTGCGGGCGATCAGGCCAGCGGCAACGGCGTCGGCAACGACGCGGGTGAGCAGGTTGACGGAGCGGATGGCGTCGTCGTTGCCCGGGATCGGGTACTGGACTTCGTCCGGGTCGCAGTTGGTGTCGAGGATGGCAACAACCGGGATGCCCAGCTTGCGTGCCTCATCGATGGCCAGGTGCTCCTTCTTGGTGTCGACAACCCAGAGGACCGAAGGGGTCTTCGTCAGGTTGCGGATACCGCCAAGGTTGGTCTGAAGCTTGGTCAGCTCGCGCTTGAGCAGCAGCAGCTCCTTCTTGGTGTGGCCCGAACCGGCAACATCCTCGAAGTTGATCTCTTCCAGTTCCTTCATGCGCGAGATGCGCTTGGAAACCGTCTGGAAGTTGGTGAGCATGCCACCGAGCCAGCGCTGGTTGACGAAGGGCTGGCCAACGCGGGTAGCCTGCTCCGAAATTGCTTCCTGAGCCTGCTTCTTGGTGCCAACGAACAGAACGGTGCCGCCGTGGGCAACGGTCTGCTTGACGAACTCGTAGGCGCGGTCGATGTACGACAGCGACTGCTGCAAGTCAATGATGTAGATGCCGTTGCGCTCCGTGAAGATGAAACGCTTCATCTTCGGGTTCCAACGACGGGTCTGGTGTCCAAAGTGAACGCCGCTGTCGAGCAGCTGGCGCATGGTTACGACTGGCATGTCGCAACTCCTTCCGGCAGTAGCTGGCCGGCCCATCACTGGGCCGCGGTAACTGCCATTGTTATCGGTTGATGGTGCGCATCCGGTATTGGACGCGACCCCTGGCATGAGCAGAACGGCAAACCGTTCCTGGCCTGGCCCCTCCCGAATGTCTTCGGACCGCGGGCCTGGCAGTCGCACACGCAACGAATCGCCACGGACGTGGGATTTTCAGGTGTGGATGACTCATACGCGAAGTCGGTTTCTTGCAGTCCTTCAATCAGCGCATGCTTCAAGAGGGCACAGGGAACCGCATGCTCAAGTGTACTACAGGCAGGTGGCGCCAAAATTGACACATCCGCACAAGGACAAGGGACGTGCATCACACGCCGGCACCCTCCACAAAGCGGTGGAGATCGGGCCGAGGGGCATCCGCACGGACCCATGATTGGGGTCATGAAAATGGTTTCGTCCCTGGCAGGTTTAGTGATTGGCACCGCCGTGCTGTTGGCCGCGGCCAGTGCTTCCCCATCCGCCCCTGGCCCGGCAAGCCAAGGCCTGGTCCCGGCCGGCGCATGGATCTGGCCACTGCCCCCGGTGCCGCGACTCGTGCGCGGATTCGACCCTCCGGCCAAACCCTGGCTCAGCGGCCACCGGGGCGCCGACCTTCAGGCAGCCCCCGGTGACACCGTCCGCGCACCTTCCGGAGGCATTGTCTCCTTCGCGGGGCACATCGTGGACCGGCCGGTCATTGTCATCAACCACGGCTCCGGTTTGCTCTCCAGCTTCGAGCCGGTGCGAAGCACCCTGGAGGTCGGCGCCATCGTTTCGGAGGGCGACGAGATCGGCATGGTCGGGGCCGGCGCGCACTGCGACGCGCTCTGCCTGCACTGGGGCTTGCGGCTGGACGGTGAATACATCGACCCGCTGCTCACCATCATCGACACCCGCCCCTCGATTCTCTTGCCGCTGGACTAGCCGTTCGGCAGGCTTCGGGACCTGAATTCGCGATCCGCGTCCTCGTAGACCTTGATCATGAGTTGGGTCTGCCGGCTTTGCAGGAATGATGCAGGGTCGAAGGACGATGTCGACGGACCGTGGCCCGCCTTGACCTGGTCGACGCAACCTTCCAGGGCCGCGGCGAGCGCGGCAACCGTATCGTCCTCGGTGAGCCAGTAGACGCCCTTCGGCAAGTCCTCGGCAATATTCCGGTCACTGAGCAGCGAAGGTGTGCCCAGGGCGGCCGCCTCGTAGACCGTCATGCCCTGGGTCTCAAAGCCCTGGGACGTCTGGACCAGTGCATCGGCCCTCCGGAGCTCCGTAAGCATTTGCCCGTAGGGGACCTTGCCGCGGATGACCACGGTTGGCCTATCCATGGCCTGGGCCTTGGCTTCGGCCTTGGCCCGGTCCGCTCCGTCGCCAAAGACGTGGATCTCCGCGTCGATATTGGAGAGTGCCACGGCGTCGAGGAAGGGAAGCAGTCGCTTCTCCGCACTAAACCTCCCCACCCAGGCCAGCCTCGGCCGCGTGTTGGGTTCGGCGGAAGGCTGGGCCAGCAAATCCGACGCGAGACCATCGTCCATTCCGTTGGGAACGACGTCGACGCGCGCAAAAACGCGTTCGTCCTCCAGCAGGCGGGCGAAATGGCTGGAGGGCGCGGTCACGCGTTGGGCGTGATCGGTGAACCGCTGCAGATATGTCCAGGCGTCGGCAGCCACCGGCTTGCCAGTGCCCAGGAATGCCTTCTGGGCAAGGCCCAACCCGCGCTGGACCAGACCCGGCAGCGGCATGGTCGCGGCAATCCCCACATCGAGGCGATTGTGCATCGTGTGGACGACGGGAAGGTTGTTGTCCTTGGCGAACCGATAGCCAATGATGGCCTGCCAGAAATCTGCCTGGACGTGCACCACGTCGACCGGTCCGCGCTCGGCCATTGCCTTGGCCAACAACTTGTCGCTGACCTTGCCGGGGATGGATATGGAGTACTCCCCCGGTCCCAGTGGCAAGGAAGGCAGCTCGATGACGGCCGGGTCGGGGATGTGCTTGCCGCGGTACTTGGGTGAAACGATCGTCACCCGGTGTCCTGCCAGCTCAAGAAACCGCCGCTGCAGCCGGACGGAGGTCTGCATGCCACCCAGGGTGTCGGGGTGCTGGTCGACAAACATAACGCAATGCATTGACCGGGCTCGTCCTTTCTGGGGTCGGGCGTGAAGATGAAGGTACGGCGGGCAGAGCATGCCCACGCGAAAGGCGCCAGGTTTCCCTGACGATCATGTAATTCGAGCCTAATAGAGAAGGGACGGCCACCGGCCAAAGGCGTGGCGGGGCGTCTCGCGGGAACTTGGTTGGCTGCTGACTTGTCCCGCAGCTACCACCCCGAATGCGAAAAACGGCCTAGCCAGAATCCCTGCAAGGAGTTTCTGACTAAGCCGTTTACGTGTAGGGCGGGTGGGGCTTGAACCCACGACCAAGGGATTATGAGTCCCCTGCTCTGACCAACTGAGCTACCGCCCCAACATGGATGTTCGATCGAATCACCGCCAACTGCGCCAATTGGCCAAACATCCCCAGCTATCCTAATGGATTCCCTCGCAGGTTTTCATCTTCCCCTGCCGGGAAACTCTGACTGGCGTCAGTATCAGGGAAGAAAATCCTCCGCGACGGCACCGCGGTAGATCGCCTCGAAGGTGTCCATGGTCTTGCTGTGGCTGTGCAGGGCCGCCTTGGCATGGCCTGCTTTGCCCATCACTGCCTGCTCCGCAGCTGTCATGCCCAGGATCGAATCCAGCTTGCCAGCCAGTCCGGCCAGGTCCCCGGGCTCGAATAGGTAACCGTTGACGCCGTCATCAACAAGGTGTGGCAAGGCCATCGCATTGGCCAACACCACGGGCTTGGACGCCGAGAGCGCCTCCAGGGTCACCAGGGACTGGAGCTCAGCTGTTCCGGGTTGGCAGAACACATCGCATCGCAGGTAAGCGCTGCGCAGTTCTTCGTCGTCGACATGGCCCAGGAAGTGCACGCGGCTCGCAACCCCCTTTTCACGGGCAAGCTTTTCCAAGGGCGCGCGCTGCTCGCCACCGCCGATGACCTCAAGGTGGGCATCGGGGACGGTCTTCATCAAAGTCAGCGCCTCAATGAGTTCGTTGACGTTCTTCTCAACCGCCAGCCTGCCCACGAATAGGATCGTGGGATATGGATTCCGGTCGATCGACTCCCCTGCCCCAAGCTCATAGTTGCTGGAGTCGATGCCGTTGGAAAGCGGCAAGACCTTGTCCAAGCGCGCATACTGGGTCATCGCGCGGGCAGCCAGCGGCGTCGGCGTGGTGACAACATTCGCCTTGCCCATGATCTTGCCCATGTCGCGCCAGGAGTTCCGCGCCACGATCTTCTTGAACCACTGGGGAAAAGGCAGGAACGGGTCCAGGTTTTCCGGCATGAAGTGGTTCGTTGCCACGGTTCGGCTACCGCGTTTGTTGGCAAAGGCCAGGGCGCCTTGGCCGATCATGTAGTGGCATTGGGCGTGGACCACATCCGGCTTGATCTCGTTCAGCAGCTTCTTGATCTCCGGGTTGACTTCCCAGGGGAAACAAATACGGAAGTATTCATGCGTCGGCACGGCATGCGACCGCAGCCGGTGAACGGTGGCTTCGGGCAGGACCTCGGTGACAGTGGGCCCCTTGTCCGGCCGGGTGGCCATGACGTGCACCTCGTGCCCGCGCTCTGTCATGGCCGTGGCCAGTCGATAGCAAAAGACTGCTGCGCCGTTGACGTCCGGATGATAGGTATCCGCCGCAATCACGATTTTCAATGGTTTCTCGCCCGTCACGTGGTGCGTTCACTCCTTGACATGACCGCTATCGAGGCCACGGTTGTCGTTTCATTGTCTTGTTGGGCAATTGCAGGACTACGGCAAGCTCTATTTGCCATCGGTGACCTTGGTCCGCCGTCTGGCTTCGGCCTTGCGTTCAAGCACGTCCGGGTGATGTCGCGACAAGGCGATCACCCCTACGATAGCAATGCAACCGGCACCGACCATGCTTAGCGCGATGGCGGGTTGGACATTGGGATCCAGCTCACCCAGGATCGCGATGCCGATGGAGATCCCGACGATGGGGTCGATCACCGTCAGTCCGGCAATGACCAGGTCCGGCGGGCCCTTCGAATATGCGTTTTGCACGAAGTAGGAACCGAGCAGACCGGCCACCACCACCGCCAGGATTGAGTACCAGGAAACGTTGGCCAGGAACCGCCCGTTTGGATCGAGCAGCGACACGGAAATCGTGCGCACCAGCACCGCCACGAACCCGAAGAGGACCCCGGCACCCAGGATGTAGAAGAACGCGCCGAGTCTATGTGGGAAGAGCACGACGGCCCCGCCGAAAACGGCAACGGCGATCGCCAGGATCAGGATGGTCAGCAGTTCCTGCCCGCTGGTGATCTTGTGCTCCTCGGCACTGACCTCGATGGCCAGGAAGACGAAGGCCGCGCTTCCCACCATGCAGGCAATGATCGCCAGGATCGTGGGTCGATTCATCTTGATGTGGTGCTCGCGGGCATTGACCACCGTGGTGATGACCAGCGCAATTGCACCGATGGGCTGGACCACGGTCAATGGAGCGCTCGCCAAGGCATAGACATTCAGGCTCATCCCCATGGCGAGCAGGACCAAGCCCAGAACCCAGCGGGGAGTCCTGAAAAGACGAAGCATCCCCCATCCAGTCACGTCCAGTCCGCCGGCGCTCGCGCGCACCGCACTGGATTGTCGCTGCGTGCCAAAGGCCAGAAAGAATGCCCCGGCAATCGCCGCTGTGACCGCTAGCCAGACCATTCAGTTCCCGACCTCAGTGCCCTGGCCTTGCGCCGCGCCTGTACGAAGTACTGCATCGCAGCAATCACGTGAAGTACGCAGGCCAACGCCAGTGCCCAAGTCGCGATGTCCCCCAGAATGCTTCCCTTGCCCCAATCCGTGTTTCCCAGCAGCAACAACGGAGTCCCGACCAAAAGCAACGCGGTACGGAACTTTCCGAGGTTGCTGACCGGCAGATTGGGATTGCCCCGAAAGAGCACCCAGGCGTTGATGATCAAGACGGCATCGGGAACCACGATGGAAAAAACCAGCCATGCCGGGGCTATTCCTGTCGACACAAAGGTCGTGGCGACAACGATCAGTGCCAGCCTGTCGGCCACGGGATCCAGCCACTTGCCAACGGTTGAGATCTGGTCGAGGCGGCGGGCCGCAAATCCATCGATCCAGTCGGAGGAACCCAGGATTGCCAACGTGAGCGTAGCCCAGCCGTAATGCATGGTGAGTGTCTGCCAAACGAACACCGGCACCAGAAGGAACCTGAGAACAGTTATCAGGTTCGGCACCGTCCAGAAGGTGGTGAGCTCGCGGTATTCAAAGTTGTCGCGTGTTCCCGCTCCAAAAATGGGCATGCCCTCCTCTTTCATGGTCTGTTCTGTGCTCATGGACTGGTGGGACTATTCACGTGGCATGTGGTTCGCGCTTCCCCGTCCCCTGATCGGGTTGATCGACGGGAGTCGCGACCGGTGGTGCGGCGGTTCAGGGTTTTCAGCCTGGCCGCACCGGGTTATTGATTACTCGCGCAGTAGCTTGCGCAGGAAGATAAAGAACATCGTTACCGAGCCGGCCATGATCGCCAAGGGTTGCCACCGCTCGCGCAGGGCCTCCTTGGTGTTTTCGCCTTCAAAACCGCTGAGGGATCCCACCTTTTGGGTTGCCCGCTCCACGCCTTCGGAAAACTTCCCCGATGCGGTGTCGGCCAGGTGCCTTGCCTGGCCGGCGGCCTTGGACACCGCGTCGCCGGCGGCCTGTCCCGCGCCGGAGAATTTTTCTCCAAGGTGAAGTGGCACCTCGAGTTTTTGTCCCAGGCCGTCGCGGTGCAAGGCAATCTCTTCGCGACGTTCCCGGGTGCGGATGATCAGTTCGTTGTGCGTAGGCTTCTCGGCCTTTGCCTTGTGATCGTCCTTCTTGGCTGCTTTCTCGTCCTGCTCATCCTTCTTCTTGGACGGTTTCGGCTCGTCAAGCGTCGAAACATCGAAGGCGCTGCCGTCCTTGACCACGCCAAGGTCGTGCCGGATTCCGCGAATCGCTTCGTCAGGCAGCAGCGGCATGGTCTTCTTGAACTTGAAGAAGGCGAATGCGGCAAGGATCAGTGCCAGAACGAGGAATCCGGCAGCGACAAGCAGTGCTGCCAGCCAAGGTTCAATGACCGTTCCGATTCCCATGATCAGGGCCACGACCAGGGCAATTACCATGAAGGCCAGCAAGGCCAGGGCCACGATACCGGCGCCTGCAGCAATGCCAACGCCAATGCCCTTTGACTTGAGGACGATGGCGGCGATGCGTGCTTCGTCAGCCACCTGGTTCGGGATCAGGTGGCTAAGTCCGCTTACCTGTCCCTTGATGGTTAGTGGCGTTGACTGGTATTGGTTTCCAGTCGATTCCGATCCAGACATGGTCTCTCCGTTTCATGCGGCCTAGGCCCGGGCCGCTCAACCCAAAACTATCACCCGGACGTGCCTAAACGGCTCAACCTGCAGGGGTACACCCAGGGTATGAGACCGACTTGAGACAAGAAATCCCCGCCCTCCAATGGAGAACGGGGTTTCCTATGTGCGCTCCTCCGACTGGACTTGAACCAGTAACCCTTCGATTAACAGTCGAATGCTCTGCCAATTGAGCTACGGAGGAATGAAGCAGGTAAAACACTACCAGAGCGCCGATTGGAACCCCAAATCGAAAGCGGGTTGATCATCCCGCACGCCCGGAGCAGGTCCCCACTACCGCTGGCGCTGTACCCGCGTCTCGTCCCAGACCGGTTCCGCGGACTCGTAGACCTTTCCATCGGAACCGAAGACCAGGAACCGGTCGAATGACCTGGCGAACCAGCGGTCGTGGGTCACGGCCAGCACGGTACCGACGAACGATTCGATGGCCCTCTCCAGCGCCTCCCCCGAATGCAGGTCGAGGTTGTCGGTCGGCTCGTCAAGCAGCAGCAGGGTTGCCCCGGAAAGCTGCAACAGAAGGATCTGGAATCGTGCCTGCTGTCCACCGGAGAGGGAATCGTATTTCTGCTCCGCTTGGCCGGCCAGGCCGTAACCGTCAAGCGCTCCGGAGGCCGCTTCCCTGGCCATGCCCGAGCGGTGTTCGTCGCCTCGGTGCAGGATGTCCAGCAACGTCCTGCCCAGGAGGTCGGGTCGGCTGTGGGTCTGGGCAAAGAACCCGGGACGGATGCGTGCCCCAAGCTTCACCGTTCCGTTGTGCGGGACCTCGGCAATCTCGACCTCCGAGACCGGCAGGTGTTCGCGTTCCGGGTCGGTTCCGCCCGAGGCCAACAGCCGCAGGAAGTGGGACTTGCCCGAACCGTTCGAGCCCAGGATCGCCACGCGGTCCCCGAACCAGATCTCGTTGCTGAACGGCTTCATCAGCCCGATGAGCTCGAGCTTCTCGGCGACGATGGCGCGCTTGGCCGTTCGCCCGCCCTTGAGCCGCATGTTGACGTTTTGTTCAAGCGGGATGGCCTGGGGCGGGCCCGCCTCGAGGAACTTGGCAAGGCGGGTTTGCGCGGCGTGGTACCGGTTGGCCATGTCCGAGCGGAAGGCTGCCTTGTTCTTGTACATGTTCACCAGCTCCTTGAGCTTGGCGTGCTCTTCGTCCCACCGCTTGCGCAGTTCCTCGAAGCGTTCGTTGCGTTCGCGCCGTGCGTCGACGTAGGAACCGAACGCGCCGCCGTGGATCCATGCCGTGGCGCCGGAGTGGCCGGGTTCGAGGGTGACGATGCGGTTGGCTGCGTTGTTC
Source organism: Paeniglutamicibacter sp. ORCA_105 (assembly GCF_045798545.1). Taxonomy (NCBI): domain Bacteria; kingdom Bacillati; phylum Actinomycetota; class Actinomycetes; order Micrococcales; family Micrococcaceae; genus Paeniglutamicibacter; species Paeniglutamicibacter sp. ORCA_105. The sequence continues at coordinate 8,764 of NZ_JBIXLM010000015.1, forward strand.
AGCAGTTCGCGGTCGTGGCTGATGAACAGGACGGTCTTCGGCGAGGCGTTGAGCATGGCTTCGAGCCAGCGCTTGCCCGGGACGTCGAGGTAGTTGTCGGGTTCGTCAAGCAGCAACAGCTCATCGGGGCCTTCGAAGAGTGCCTCAAGGACCAGCCGCTTTTGCTCGCCGCCGGAAAGTGTTGATGCCAGGCGGTGGGCGGCGCGGTCGAAGGGCACGCCGAGCGCCGCCATGCAGACCTTGTCCCACGCGGTTTCCAGTTCGTAGCCGCCGGCATCTCCCCAGTCGATGATGGCCTGGGCATAACGCATCTGGATTTTCTCGTCGTCGGATTCCATCATGAGCAGCTCGGTTTCATCCACGGCCTTCGCAGCTGCCGCCAGGTCCGCCGAGGCCGTGGAAACCAGCAGGTCGCGCACGGTGGACTCGTCGCGCACCTGGCCGACAAACTGCCGCATGATGCCCATGCCCCCGGATCGACTGACAGCGCCCTCATCCGATTTCAGGTCCCCGGCAATGATCTTGAAGAGCGTCGTCTTTCCCGCGCCGTTGGGGCCGATCAGAGCGGTCTTTGATCCCGAGGTGACCTTGAAGGTCACGCCGCCCAGGAGCTGGGTTCCGTCGGAGAGGAAGTAATGGATGTCGGATACGTCGATATGAGCCACCTTCCCATCCTACTGATGTCCCGGCCTGGAGCCCCACCGGGGTCACCCCGAGACCCCGGTGGGGTCCCCCGGTGTGGTCCAGCGCGTTCCCCGTGGTCGTGCACCGGGCGGATGCCGGCCGCTTGTACCGGGTGTCGCGCATCGAACTTTGTCGGATCCGTGGCGCGAGATCTCAGTGATGGCGCGAACCGGTTGCGGCCGGTTATTGGAGGCCGAGCGGACCGAACTCCAGCTGTCGCCTGTCGCGCACCCATTGGGCTCCGGTGTCCCTGCGCTGGGCATCGGTGGCGAAACGATAGCGATAGGTCAGTACTCGGATGAAGCGCGGCTTCCTGCCGGAAAACGGGTCATGGCCCAATAGTGCCAGCGTCCGGGCATCGGCCTCCAGCAACCTGACCAGGAGGGCATGGAACCAGCGCTGATTCAGGGATCCCAGCGGCAGGAACCACATCATCCAGTCCAAGCGCAGATGATAGGGCGCGAATTGGCGCGGTCTCTTGGAAACGTCCCCCGGTTTCCCCTTGAACCCGTACTCTAGCCAGGTGGCCTCGCCGGGTGATTCGTCCTCGGTGCCCTCGATGACGACTTCGATCCGCTCCCTGGTGACCGAGCCGAAGGCACCGTAGGCGTTGCCCAATTGCCATCGGTTGAAGGCCGCATTCATGCGCTGGTCGGATGAGAACAGGTTGCGCAGCGCCGGAACGGAAAGCACGGCCAACAGCAGCGTGCCGATAAGCACGATCACGGTCCACCAGATTGGTGCCTCCGCTCGCGCGCTGCTTTCGGGTGGCAGCCAGGGGATGAGCCGTCGCAGCACCGGGTCGCTGACCCGGCAGAAAGCCAGCACGATGGTGATCCAGTTCAGCCACGCGAAGTTGCCGGTGGCCACCAGCCACAGCTGGGTGGCAATGATGATGCCCGCCGCGATGGAGGCCAGGGGCTGGGGCGCAAACAGCAGGAACGGGATCGCCAGTTGGGCGCCGTGGTTGCCCGCCGCCTCGCAACGGTGCCACCATCTTGGGGCCAGGTGGGCCCGGCGGCTGAACGGCCCCGGCATCGGCTGTGTTTGGTGGTGGTAGTACATGGCCGTGAGGTTTCTCCAGGCCGGGTCCCCGCGCCACTTGATCATGCCCGCTCCAAACTCCAGCCGGAACACCAGCCAGGCGATCAGCAACAGAATGGTTAGCGGTGGCGGGACTTGTCGGGAACCGAGCAAGCCCACCGTGAACCCGGCCTCCAACAGAAGCATTTCCCAGCCAAAACCGTAGAAAACCTGCCCCACGTTCACGATCGACATGTACAAGCCCCAGAGGGCAAGGAAGGCGAAAAGCGGCAGCCACGGAGGTCCAGCCTGGGGAAGCCCTACGACCAGAACCCCGGAAATGGCACACCCTGCGGCGCACACCGCCACCAGTTTCCGGTCCGAGTACCCGATCCTGCTAAATATCGAAGGACGGCGGGCGCCGGGTCCGCCAAGTAGCCGGGGCACGGGCAGCAGGCCGCGTTCCCCAGCGAGGGCCCGGAACTGGTTCAGGGTGGAGATGAAGGCAATCAGGTAGATCAGCGCAACCCCGCGTTGCAGGATTTCGCGGGCCATGCCGTAGTCGTACGCCGCCAGCCATTCCATGGCATCAGCTTAGATTCATCGGGGCACGGCGGCCATGCCCTGCCAACGGGGCCATAAGCCCAGACGTGCGTGCCTGGACCGCCTGCCTGCCAGACTGCGCAGGGCCGCATCCGGGCCATGGCAATGCGCCGATATCCACGTCCACGCCACATTGGAGCGCTCTTCACTGGCCCCCTCCCGGCCAGAGTGGGTTAACGCAAAAGAATCCGCATTTTCTGTAAAGAAAATACGGATTCTTTTGTTTTGGCTCCTCCGACTGGACTTGAACCAGTAACCCTTCGATTAACAGTCGAATGCTCTGCCAATTGAGCTACGGAGGAATGCAACGAGAAATACTCTACACAAGGATTCGGGAAAACAAAAATCGCCGCCCGCACCCGGCTGCAACTAGTCCTGGCGCAGTGCCCTGCGGCGCAATTCCAGCTCCAACAGCTCGCGATTGATGCGCTGGAAGCCCTCCGGATCCCCCGCGGGATCCATGCGTTGCAGCTCACCCATCTTCTCCGCCTTCAAGTGTGTGATTTGCAGCTCAAAGAGACGATTGATGATGTCATTGCAATAGCGCAGCAATGCCTCACTGGTGCTTGCAGGCAACGGAGTCACTGCCAGTTCGGAGACAAATGATCGCAAAGGTTCCGGGACTTCCTGCCGGATGGCCTCGACCCACTGCGACGGGGTGGCACCTGCCATTCCGGCAGCGCGCACGGCATCGTGCACGGCGGCATGGGCAGGGGCCATGAAACGGGCATCATAGAACGCCTGCCACTGTTCCGGCGTCAGCTGCGCCGGCTGCTGCAGCACGACTTCCAGTGCCTCGCGTTCCATCCGGGATACCGGGTCTCGCGGATCGGGCCGGGAGTAGACCGGGGCGGCCGGTTGCTCCGGTGCCGCATGACCGGCGTTTCCGCGGACCGGTTCCTCGGCCTTGGGCATCCGGTTGCGTCGCACCGAGGCCCCCACGGCGCGGTTGACGTCCTCCATGTCCATGCCGAGCCAACCGGCAAGTTCACGTGCGTAGGCCGGCCGAATGGCCGAATCACGGATCTCGGCAACAATCGGGGCACTGACACGCAGCGCCTGCACCCGGCCCTCGACGGTGTTCAGGTTGTAGTTCTTCAAACCCGCCTTGATGGCGAATTCGAAGAGCGGGCGCTTGGAGTCAATGAGTTCGCGCACCGCCTCCGGGCCGCGCTTCTGCCGCAGGTCGCACGGGTCCGCTCCGGTCGGCTCGACGGCGACGTACGTCTGCGCAATGAATTTCTGGTCTTCCTCGAAGGCGCGCAAGGCGGCCTTCTGGCCGGCGGCGTCGCCGTCGAAGGTGAAGACCACTTCGCCGCCGGATCCGTCGTCACGCAAGAGCCGCCGGGCAATCTTGATGTGGTCGGTGCCAAAGGCGGTGCCGCAGGTGGCAACCGCGGTGCCGATGCCCGAAAGATGGCAGGCCATCACGTCGGTGTAGCCCTCGACCACGACCAATTGGCGGGTCTTGGTGATTTCCTTCTTGGCCAAGTCGACGCCGTAGAGGACCTGGGACTTCTTGTAGAGCTGGGTTTCGGGGGTGTTGAGGTACTTGGGCCCTTGGTCGTCCTCGTAGAGCTTGCGCGCGCCGAAGCCGATGGTGGCTCCGGTGAGATCGCGGATGGGCCAGATCAGGCGGCCGCGGAACCTGTCGTAGATGCCACGGTTGCCCTCGGAAAAGATGCCGGTGAGCTTGAGTTCCTCGTCCTGGAAGCCACGCCCACGCAGGTGCTTGAGCAGCGCGTCCCAGCCCTGGGGCGCATAGCCTACGCCGAAGTGCGCTGCGGCCTCCGCGTCGAAGTCGCGTTCGGACAAGAATTTCTGCCCGGCCGCGGCACCGGGGGTGGTGAGTTGTTCGCGGAAGAACTCCTCGGAGATCTTGTGCGCGTCGAGCAGTCGCTGGCGGCGGCCGGTTTCCTCGCGGCGCGGGCCGGTGCCCCCGTCCTCGTAGTGCAGTTCGATGCCGACGCGGCCGGCCAACTGCTCCACGGTCTCGGAGAAGGTACCGTGGTTCATCTTCTGCAGGAAGGCGATCACGTCGCCGGACTCGCCGCAGCCAAAGCAGTGGAAGGAACCGACCTGCGGGCGCACGTGGAAAGACGGGGAACGCTCGTCGTGGAAGGGGCACAGGCCCTTCCAGGAGCCGACGCCGGCGGACTTCAGCGTCACATATCCGTCGATGACTTCCTTGATGTCCGTGCGGTTGCGGACTTCGTCGATATCTTCACGCTTAATCAGGCCTGCCATACACCCAGTCTAGTGACGAATCGAGGATGGAATGCGCCGTTCCGCTGCGGGCTGTGGATCGGGCCCGCCGGCCTAGAAGAGGCGTTCGTTGAAGCTCTTGCCCAACACCAGGGTGGCGTGCCATTCGATGGCCGAGGCGTCGGTGAGCGAGGCCACCTGGTCGATGACTACGCGCAGCCGGCCCGCGTCGTCGGCGGCGTCGCGCCAGTCGGCCGCGAAGAGCGGCTCGAGGTACTTGTCCCCGGTCTCGGCCAGGAGGGTCACCAGCTCGGTGAGGATTTCGCTTTGCCGCGCATAGATGGGCTTGCGTTCGTCGCTGGTCATCACATAGGCGGTGGCCAGGCCCTTCATCGCGGCGATCTCGTGTTCGGTGGATTCGGGGACGATGAGCGCGGCGTTGAAGCGGGTCAGCTCCCCCGGCCCGAACTGCTCGCGGGTGGCATCGATGGCGGATTGGCAGAAGCGCCCGATGAACTGGCTGGTCATGTCCTTCAGTGCGGCCATGGAACGGCGCGAGCCGTCGGCGTGCGGCACCCATTCGTTGGTGGCCTCGAGCCGGGCGAAGGCGGCATCGATGACGTCGTCCTCGACGTGCGGCAAATACCATTGCCGGGTGAAGGTGATCGCCCGGGCCCGCTGGTCCTTGTCCTTGATCCAGCGCAACTGGAAGCGTCCGGCGTTGATGGCGTCCTCGACGTCGTGCACCGAGTAGGAGATGTCATCGGCCAGGTCCATGACCTGTGCCTCGATGCAGGTTTGCCGAGGTTCGGCACCGGAGCCGGAGCGGAGCCAGTTGAAGACCGGGGCGTCGTCGACGTAGACGCCGAACTTGGAGGTCGTCTTGCCGTTCTTTTCCGGGGCGTCTTCGCGCAGCCACGGGTACTTGCACGCGGCATCCAGCGAGGCGCGGGTGAGGTTCAGCCCGGCGGAGGCACCGGTGTGCCTGAAGGTCTTGGTCTCGATCCGGGTGAGCAGTCGCAGGGTCTGCGCGTTGCCCTCAAAGCCGCCGATGTCGCCGGCCAGCTCGTTCAGGGCCTTTTCCCCGTTGTGGCCAAAGGGCGGGTGGCCCAGGTCGTGGGCCAGACAGGCGGTGTCCACCACGTCCGGGTCGCAGCCGAGGGTAGCGCCGAGCTCGCGGCCCACCTGGGCCACTTCGAGGGAGTGAGTCAGCCGGGTGCGGACAAAGTCGTCGGAGGAGGGAGCCACGACCTGGGTCTTGGCCCCCAGCCGGCGCAGCGCCGAGGAGTGCAGCACCCGGGCGCGGTCGCGCTCAAACGCCGTCCGGTACGCCTTCTTGGGCGGTTCGGGTACCCATCGATCCTCATCCGCCTCGGTGTAGCCGGGAATCTGCAACATTGGGCTCCTTAGCCGCCGGAAACGTCTAGTTCGGCCGCGGAAATCATGGCCTTGTGCTTCTCGTCCATCTCACGCGTGGCAAGCCAGCCGTCAGGCAGGTGGGTCTTCTTCGGGGATCCGGCGCGTCCGCGCTGGCCCTCGGCGTCCTTACCGGGGTACGGCATGGACAGATCCAGCTGGTCCAGCAGTTCGCGCAGCACCTCGAGGGTGGGCACCTGGGCCAGGGCGGAGCGGATGTCCCCGCCGACCGGGTAGCCCTTGAAGTACCAGGCCATGTGCTTGCGGATGTCGCGCAGTCCCTTGAACTCGTCCTCGAAGTACTCGGTGAGCAGTTCCGCGTGGCGGTAGACGGTCTCGGCGACCTTGGCCAGGCCGGGGGTGTAGCGCTTGTCGGTGCCCTCGAAGGCTGCCTGCAGGTCCCCGAAGAGCCAGGGGCGTCCCATGCAGCCGCGGCCCACGACGATGCCGTCGATGCCGGTCTGCTGGACCATGGCCACCGCGTCCTCGGCGCTCCAGATGTCCCCGTTGCCCAGCACCGGCACGTCGGGCAGCGATTCGCGAAGCTTGGCGATTGCGTCCCAGTCGGCCTTGCCAGAGTAATACTGGCTGGCCGTGCGCCCGTGCAGGGCAACCGCGGCAACGCCGTGGTCTCGGGCGATCTTGCCCGATTCGATGTAGGTGAGGTGGTCCTCGTTGATGCCCTTGCGCATCTTGATGGTCAAGGGCACGTCCCCGCGGGCGGCCTCCGTGGTGGCCGCCTTGATGATGGAGGTGAACAGGTCGGTCTTCCACGGCAGGGCCGCTCCCCCGCCCTTGCGGGTGACCTTGGGAACCGGGCAGCCGAAGTTCAGGTCGATGTGGTCGGCGCGGTCTTCCTCGACGATCAGGCGCACGGCGGCGCCGACGGTCTTGGGATCCACGCCGTAGAGCTGGACCGAGCGCAGTTCCTCGTCCGGATCGTGGGAGATGATGCGCATGGACTCGGCATTGCGTTCCACCAGCGCCCGGGAGGTGACCATTTCGGTGACGTACACTCCGCCACCGTATTCACGGCAGAGCCGGCGGAAGGCCTTGTTGGTGATGCCGGCCATGGGAGCCAGGATCACCGGGGTGTCAATGGTGTGTTTTCCCAGCTGGAGCGGGGGCAGCTCAAGTTTCGCCGTCGAGGGCGCGCCGGTCTGGGTTACGTCGGAAATTGCAGTCACTAACCCATTCTCTCAAATAGATCCAAATCCGTGGGGGCCGGGGGCCAACTTGTGCATCACACCGGGAATAATGGGTGGCCTCGCAAGGCTGTGCCCAACGTACATACGTTTGCATGCAAAGGATGAAGCGTGAAAAAGATTGGTTTCCTGACCTTCGGCCACTCGGGAGGCTCCACCAACTCCCCGGTACCCACCGGGGCCGACGCCGTGCGCCAGATGCTCGACCTGGCGGTCGCGGCCGAGGAATCCGGGTTCGACGGGGCCTGGATGCGGGTGCACCACTTCGGCAGTTCGCTCTCCACCCCGTTCCCGCTGCTGGCGGCCATCGCGGCGAAGACCACCACGCTCGAGGTCGGTACCGGGGTGATCGACATGCGCTACGAGAACCCGCTCTACATGGCCGAAATGGCCGGGGCCACCGACGCGATCAGCAATGGGCGCCTGCAGCTGGGCATCAGCCGCGGTTCACCCGAATCCGCCCGCGACGGGCAGCACCAGTTCGGCTACGACCTGGAACCCGGGGACAGCTGGGCCAATGAAACGCGCCGACGGGCAGCTCGCTTTCGCGCGGCCATCGCCGGGGAAGGCATGGCCCACCCGATGCCCGAACGCCATCACGACCAGGAACAATTGCTCCCGATCAACCCGGTCTCCCCGGGCCTGGAAAACCGGATCTGGTGGGGTGCTGCGACCATCGGATCGGGGCTGTGGACCGCCGAAGTGGGCATGAACCTGCTCTCCTCCACGCTGCTGCTCGAGGACGACGGGCGGCCCTTCCACGTGCTGCAGGCCGACCAGCTGCGCCAATACAGGGACGCCTATGCCGCCAGCGGGCACACCACCGGCGGGATGACCGCGGTGACCCGCAGCGCGTTCCCCATCACCACCGACACGGACGAGATCTACTTCGGGCGCCGCGAGCGCGGGGACTCCGTGGGCGTGCTGGACGGATCGGTTGCCCGCTCGGGCCCCACCTATGCCGGCGCCCCCGAGGAAGTCGCGCAGCAGTTCTTGGACGACGACGCGATCACCGAGGCCGACTACGTGCTCTTCGCCCTGCCGAACCAGCTCGGCGTTGACTACAACGCGCACGTGATGACCGAGATCGCGAAAATCGCCCGCGAGCTGGGCTGGAAGGAGTAGTCGACCTGTCCCATGCCGTTGGCGTCCCGCCCCCGTGTTCGGGGACCGGAACCCCAAGCGCACTTGTGGCTCGAAGGCCTATCGGAATTCCGGACCCGAGCCCTGTTTTTCTTCGTCCAGGGCAAGGGCCACGGCCAGTTTTCGCGCAGCGACCAGCTCAACGGCCGACCCCACAGCCAGCACCAGCATCAGGATGGCCAGGGCAGTGAACAACAGGCCTGCGACGTAGCTGTAGGCGCCGCTGAGCATGGTGTCGTGGTAAAAGAATTCGATGTTCTCCCCGACCACACGCAAGTCGCCGGCCACGGTGAGCATGGCACCACCGGTGTGGACTGCCACCGGGGCAAGAGCCGCGAGCATCCCCGCTCCGGCCACGCCGGCAACGAACTTGGCCTTCAGTGTCCGGGCCAGGTCATCGACCCCGAGCAGGCTCGGATCCCTGGGCCGCGGGGCCTGGGCCAATGAACGCAGCAACAGCACGGCAATCACCAGTAAGAGCAGGGCCGCGGCAATCACGGGAACCCCGAAGTACCAGCCGTGGATATCGACCGATTGCGGCCCGGGGGTCAGCGGCAGGGCATAACCGACTTCGGGGTCGTCTGCGGCAGAGTTTCGCTGGACGACCATCCTGGTGAAGCGACCGTAGGCGTCCTTGCTCGAGGCCAGCCCCGTGGCCACCAGCCATCCACAGAGCAACAATGCGGCGGCCGCGGGAATTGCCATGGCCCAGCGCGGCCCGAAGCTCAGGAAACCACGGGGCTGCACGTGCGCCGATACCACCGTGGCGCCCGCAGCCTCGGGGTACTTCCTCCGGGCGACCAGCAGGGCCAGCAATCCCAGGGTCACCATCACCGCAACCAACGGCACCAGCAACCCCAGCAAGAGCGGCCACGCGTCATTGGCCTGCGGCGGAGCGAGGGGCGCTTCACCCAACGCGCGGTAGCATCTTTCCACGTCCGCCTCGGTGGCCCCCGGACTCGACTCCGGCAAACGTTGGCATGCCATGAATCCCTGGAAGTGTTCGTCGGTTTGTTCGTAATACGACGCATGCGCTGCCGTTGACACCCCGCGGGCCCATACTTCAGTGACCACGCGGAGCACCAGATAGACGGCAATGCCGGCCGCCATCGCCCAGCCGGCGGCGGTGCCCCATCCGCCCAGGAGCGTTGCCGCCACCCGCCGGGAGGGAACATCGAGCAGCGAGGTTTCCGCCCGCAGCTTCCCGCGGGTGCGCGGCACCGCCCGGATCAGGACCCAGAGGAGGGCCACCAACAGGATTGTTGCCGCAACCAGAATAAGAACCGTCGTCGTTGAGAGTTCCATCGTTCATCCCACCTTCTGCAGGGACCCGCAGGTCCGTCATCCGCAGCCCTCGACGCCGTGTCGATGTCCCGACACCTGGCGTGCGGACGCCGGCAGGTGGTGGCGGAGATGATGCGAAATTCTCAGTTGGCCGTGCGATCCCACCCCACGGCCAGCAATCCCTGGGCCTGTTCGAGGCTCAGGCCCGCGGCGCGGGCAGCCCGGGCAAAGACCTTTGCCTCGGCGAGTGCCGGTTCGGCCAGGCCCCGGCCCGGATTGACCCGGGTTCCGGCGGCCCGCCCGGTGCGGACCAGCCCCGCTGATTCCAATTCCTTGTAGGCCTTGGCCACCGTGCCGGCGGCCAGACGCAGGTCCCCCGCGAGCTGGCGCACGGTGGGCAGCTTGGCGTTGGCCGGCAGCACGCCGCTTTGAATCAGTGCGGTGAGTTGGCTGCGGACTTGTTCGGCCGGCCCCGTGGGACAGGCCGGGTCAACGGCAACTGTGCCGAGGTCCAGTGGGACCGCCGACGGCGAAATCGCAGGTTCGAAGGATCCATGGCCTTCATGTGCAATCGCCATGCCTGTTCCCCACCTCTCGCCCCAAGCATCCGGGACGGGCAACTCCCCGTCCACTTGTACCACTGGGACAATACAACAGGGGGGTTGCATCTTGTGTCAAGGCCCTGACACAAGATGCAACCAAACCTGACCCGAACGTGACAATGGCGCCGGAGGCTCCCCCTAAAGGGGACGCATCCGACGCCATCGACGTTGCTGCGGTGAAGCTACGCGGTCGCCACGATGTGCGTGGTTGCGGTGACCGTCGCATGGTCGGCGCGAACCAGTGCGTCAACCAGCGAGGAGAGCACCACCATCGAACCGTCGACCTCCAGCTTCACCGGGTACTGGTGCGCCAGCATGGCGAGCATCCCGCGGATCGGCTCCGCGGACTCGTCCAGGCCCAGCTCCGGGTTCCAGCCCAGCAACACGTCCGCCGGCGCATCGGCGCGCGCCGGGGTGTAGCTGATGGCAAAGGTAAGGATCTTCCCGCCCTTGGCCTTGGGCTTGTCGCGGAACACGATCACGCCCTGGGCGCCGGTCGCGTCGTCCAGCAGCATCTTCTGCGCACTGCCCAGCGTCATGTTTGCCGGGTCCCAGTGATGGGTCGCGTTGTAGAACTCGACGACGAGCTGGGTCAGCTCGACGCTGCCGGTGGCGATGTCGTCCAGGGTCAGCCCGTCGTCCTCGAACAACGGCAGTTTCAACCCGCCGGGCTCGACGACCACGTCGCGGGCGACCTGGATTTCCTTCATGCCCAGCGACGCGCAGAACCCGGCCGCAGCCACGGCGTCGGTCCCGGCGGTCCGGGTGTAGCGGGCCTTGAGCTCGGCCGGGTGCCCCGCCGGCAGCAGGGCGCGCAAGCGCGCCACCAGCTCGGTGCCCACCCCGGTGCGCCGGTGTTCGCGCGCCACCTCGACGTAGAGCCACAGCCGCGTCGGGTGCAGCGTCGAGGCGAAGACCACGCCCGCCGCGACCGCGATCCCTTCGTCGGTGGCCACCAGCGCTCGGCTGAAGGGCGCGTTCGAATCTTTCCGGAACATGGTCCGGTCCTGGTGGGCATGCGGGGATGCCGGGTCGCCGAAGATCTCCAGCAGCGCCAGGTCGTCCCCGTCTGCCCAGGGCCGGAATTGGAGTGTCGACATGTGGCTAGGCTCCGTTGAGGCGCTCGGAGAGGTAGGTGCGCACCTTGTCCAGGGCGACGCGTTCCTGGGTCATGGTGTCGCGGTCGCGGATGGTCACGGCCTGGTCCTCGAGGGTGTCGAAGTCCACCGTGATGCAGAACGGGGTGCCGATCTCATCCTGGCGGCGGTAGCGGCGGCCAATGGCCCCTGCATCGTCGAAGTCGATGTTCCAGGTCTTGCGCAGCTCGGCAGCAAGCGCCTTGGCCTTCGGGGACAGGTCCTCGTTGCGCGAGAGCGGCAGCACAGCGGCCTTGACCGGGGCCAGGCGCGGGTCGAGCTTGAGCACGGTGCGCTTGTCCACCCCGCCCTTGGCGTTCGGGGCCTCGTCCTCGACATAGGCGTCGACAAGGAAGGCCATCATCGAACGGGTCAGGCCGAAGGAGGGCTCGATCACGTACGGGGTGTAGCGTTCGCCGGTGGCCTGGTTGAAGTAGGACAGCTCGGTGCCCGAGCCCTTGGAGTGGCTGGTCAGGTCATAGTCGGTGCGGTTGGCGACACCCATGAGCTCGCCCCATTCCGAACCCTGGAAGCCGAAGCGGTACTCGAAGTCGATGGTGCCGGCCGAGTAGTGGGCGCGCTCGTCCTCGGGGACGTCGAAGCGGCGCAGGTTCTCCTCGGTGATGCCCAGGTCAAGGAACCAGGCCCAGCAGTCCTCGACCCACTTGTCGAAGAACGCCGGGGCGTCCTCGGGGGCGGTGAAGAACTCGATTTCCATCTGCTCGAACTCACGGGTGCGGAAGATGAAGTTTCCGGGCGTGATCTCGTTGCGGAAGGCCTTGCCGATCTGGCCGATGCCGAACGGCGGCTTCTTGCGGGAAGCGGTGAGCACGTTGTTGAAGTTCACGAAGATGCCCTGCGCGGTTTCCGGGCGCATGAAGTGCATGCCGGCGGCCGAGTCGACCGGGCCCAGGAACGTCTTGACCAGGCCGGAGAAGAGCTGGGGTTCGGTGAACTGGCCCTTGGTGCCGCAATCGGGACAGGCGATTTCGCTCATGCCGTCGACCGGCTGGCGCTTCTTCTTGGCCACGAAGGCCTCGATGAGGTGGTCCTCGCGGTGGCGTTTGTGGCAGGAGGTGCACTCGACCAGCGGGTCGGTGAAGGTTGCGACGTGGCCGGAGGCTTCCCAGACGGCCTTGGGCAGGATGATGGAGGAATCCAGGCCCACCATGTCCTCGCGCCCGCGCACAAAGGTCTGCCACCATTCGCGCTTGATGTTTTCCTTCAATTCGGTGCCCAGGGGTCCGTAGTCCCATGCGGAGCGGGATCCGCCGTAGATTTCACCGGCCTGGAAGACGAAGCCGCGCCGTTTGGCGAGGGAGATGACTTGATCGAGCTTGGACTGAGGCGCCATAACAACTCCAATGGTTCACGAGGCCGCTGGTTGCGGTCCGTTGGGCGAAAACATACTCGCCCAGCCTAACGTGTTTCCATGGCTATTTCAGGGCCGCCCCCCGGCACCTAGCGGACGACTGGCTTGACTCCGGGTGAACTCTTGATGGAGACTTCGTGCTTTCCTCGGCCTCCCGGCGGACCACGTCCAGATGACGGGATCAAGGACCGAGCCCACCGAAGTCTTCTTCACGACTTCGCTTACACGGATCCGACGGGTTTTGGCGTAGAGCCTGCGCCAAAACCCGCCGGAAGATCCACCTCATTCCCGAGTCATCAATGTTTTGCCACCATGACCGGGGTAGACCGGGAAATGGACCGCCCGTTGTCCGGGCTCTGTTTGGCAATCCCGGGTAATGACTTCATCCGAGGCCCTAGCCACTACCGATCCCGGACCATCCGGCACGAACACCGAAAAGGGGTTGAGTGCGGTCCCCAGAAGTGTCGCCAGCGCAAGGCCAACGACCCTCCGCGTCCCGTATGAGCGATACATGGTCTCTCCTTCCATACGCGGTTGTTCTGATATCTCAACCTTGATCTTTAAGGCAGGTTTGCACCTCGGGATCGACCCCTCAAAAAGTGCGGCAAAGCACTGGTTTCTTCTGGCACGCCGCGCCCGAAGGTGGGAAACTCGGCACATGGCCTACGCGCAAGGCTCCACCGGTCAAGAGATTGTCGGGCGAGGGGCGGAATTGCAGGAGGTAAGTACTTGCCTTCAGGAGGCTTGTGCCGGAACAGCCGTCACCTTGGTGGTTTCGGGGGATCCCGGCGTGGGAAAAACGTCTTTGATCAAGCAGTCATGCGCCAGCGCAGCACCCGGGGTTTGGGTTCTCACCGGAGCTTGCCTTCCACTTTCTTCGGTAACCGTCCCGTTTCTGCCTCTGCGTTCAGCCATCCGCACCGCTGCCCCGCTGGACGGCATCGCGCACCCGGACTTTGATTCGCCCGTCGCAGCACCACACGAAGTACTCGTTGCCGTCGACGACTGGCTGACCAAATGCAGCCGTGTCCAGCCGGTGGTGTTGGTGGTCGAGGATCTCCACTGGGCCGACCAAGGCACTCTTGACCTGCTGATGTATCTCATCGCAGGACCGTCCGACAGGCGGTTGTCCATCATCGCCACCCTGCGCAACGGGGAAGTTGTCGAGGGGCATCCGCTGGATCGCTGGTTGGCCGATGTCCGACGCATGCCACACATCTCATGGATGAATCTGGGTCCACTGGATTACCAGTCAAGCGGGCTTCAGGTGGCGCAGGTGCTGGGTGCACCGGCGCACCAGTCCTTGCTTCGGGAGGTTTATTCCCTCGCGCATGGAAACCCGTACTTGATCAGACTGCTGGTCGGTGGCCTGCATCCGGAGTCCCGCCATCTGCCCCCGCAACTGCCCACGGACTTGAGATCGGCGGTCCTGAGGTCTTGGCACCGTCTTTCAGCCCAGGGAAGGGAACTCACGGAGCTAATGGCCGTCGGAGGACACCCGATAACCGCACGGGACCTTGATGATTTGGCATCGCATGGCGGATCGCAGCTAGAGGCGGAAGTGGTCTTGCGAGAGGCGGCGTCCGCAGGCATTGTGGAATCCGACCCGGAGGGAACGATGTGGTGGTTCCATCACCCGCTGATCGCAGAGGTCCTCGAGCAGGGAATGGGCGGGCCCAAACGGCGACGTTGGCATGAAGTGTTCGCCGACCATGCGGAGGCCCGGATGAGCGGCGGGAACGGCGTCAGCTTCGAATACATGGCGGCACTGGCACACCACTACGATGCTGCCGGCCACCTTGCTGAGGCCTACGACTGGACCATGCGCGCTGCCGCCGCCACGGACGGCGCGGCCAACGCGGGTGAAGCCGCGGAATTGCTTCAGCGGGCGCTGGAGCTGCACGCCATTCTGGGACGTGGGGCGCTCGAACGTGAGGTGCTTCTGGACCGTCTGCGGACCGCAGCCCTGACCGCCGGATCCATGGAAGTGGAGCTGGAGGCGGTGGAGGCCCTGCTCTCGCAGATCGACGCAGGCGCTCGCCCGCTTGAGGTTTCCCAGTTGATGGTGCGGGAATCCCAATTGCGGTTTTCCACGGGACGGGAATTTCTCTCCGTCACGAAGATGCGTGTTGCAGTAGAGTGCGCCCGGGCCAACGAACAAAGCTGGCAATACGCGTTGGCATTGGCTGAACTTGCCAATGCCGAACTATGGCAGGACGAACCCGAGGGGGAATCGCATGCATCCGCGGCCTTGGAAATTGCCCGACATGCCGGAAATCCCCAGGCCCTGTCCTATGCCTTCACCGCCTGCGCCATGGCAGCAATAAACAGCGGGCATCTGGCCAAGGCCCGCCGGCTGGCTGGAATGGGAATCAAGGCAGCGACGCGGGCAAGGGATTTCTGGTCATTGTTTGCCGCCATCGTATGGCAAGCAAATGCGACGGAGTCCTCAGCCAGCCAAGCATACGCCGAGCTTATGCGCTCCGGTCAGGGCACCATGGCCAGTGCGGGAGCCCCACACGTGTATATCGCCGTAATCGTCGGCTACGAGGCGGGGGCTTGGATGGGCGTCGGCCAGTGGGAGGAATGCGCGAAAGCACTTCGCATCGCGCTTGGTTCGGACCCCGGAGTCATGGCGGACACCGGGGTCCGACTGACGGCCGCCAGACTGGCCATCTGGCAGGGACGCCAGGGTGAAGCCGACGCGCACTTGGCCCGCGCAGAAGAACTGGCCGCACAAACATCCGAGTACATAACCTTTGAATTCGACGCCGTGCGCGCCGAATTCCATTTGGCGGCAGGCAATCCGGATTCCGCCTACGCGGTGGCCCTGGGCGATGGCGATCCGGAACACATGCGCCACATCATGGGTGAATGGAGGCTGCCCCTGGCTGCCAGGGCATTGGCGGATCGAATCCAACGTGCCAGTGATGAAGGCCGCCCCACCGCGGATCTGCTCCCGCTCGCCGACGACATGGAAGCACGCTTCCCGGTGGTGCTCCACAACAACTTTGCCGCCGAACTTTACGCTCGGCAGATCGAGGCCTTTAACCTGCTCTACCGGGCTGAACTCGGTAGAGCACGTGCCACTGCCGACAACGGGCAGCAATGGGTCCTGGCCGCGGATGCGTGTCGCGATGCAACGCTCCGATGGGAAGAAACGTATTCCTGTTGGCGGACTGCGGAGGCCTTGCTCTTGCGCAGCCACGCGCAGCGGAAGTTGGCAACAGCGATGCTGGTTCGCGGACTCGATTTGGCCCGGGAACTCCGTGCGCGACCACTCCACGAGGCCCTCTGTGAGCTAGCCGCCCGGGCCAGGATACCCACCGACCTCCCAATCACCGGCGACCCCGCCTCCCAGTTCTACGACGTGCCCGGGCTGACTCCCAAGGAACGGGAGATCCTTCCGTACGTTGTTGCGGGACAAACCTATGGAGACATAGCCCGAATCCTGGTGATCAGCGAAAAAACCGTCAGTTCGCATATCTCAAACATGCTGCGGAAGACAGGAACCGCCACGCGCCTGGATCTTTCGCGATTGGCAACGCGAGCACGCGATGATCATCACCACTAGCCACCGTGCCCCCCGGTGCATCCGGGACGCTTCGCGTCATTTCGCCCCGGAAGGGCACTCATGCTCCTTTAGCCGGTCGCCCTGCAGCCTCGATGAATCCCACCAAGCCTATTCCCGGGGCAGTCATTCCGGTGTTCGTGCCGAACGGGAATCGCCAGTCTGTCCACCACGCCAATGCTCCCGTCATGGCTGGCCTTGACCGAAGCAAACCTGTTGCCGCTCAACGCTGCTGGCATCATGGGCGACGTCGGGGTTCGCCTGACCGCGGCCGGGCTGGCCGTCTGGCAGGGCCGATTGGGTGAGGCCCAGGCGCACCTGGCCCGCGCGGAGGAACTCTATGCGGATAACACGTTGTCTCCGGACGAACCTATTCGGAGATTGCTGCAGCCTTGGTCATCAGCGAGAAGACCGTCAGCACGCACATCTCCAGCATGCTGCGCAAGACAGGCACGGCGAACCGTCTGGACCTCTCCCGGTTTGTCACCCGCCAGGGCAACGACCCCACAATACGAAACGACCAACCCTGAGCCGCCCGTGGTGTTCACGCCAGTTCGCAACCTGGCAATCCGCCGCCGCCCTTCAGTCGTGCGTCTCGTCTTGCGAACAAAGCGAGTCTGTTGTGGACTCGAGCAGACCCTTCCCCGGGTTACGGCGGCAATTCAGCACACATCCACCTTCAGCCCGAGCCCCCTGCGATACCAGGACTGGCAGATGCCAAGCCGGGTATCGCATGCTGGCTTCCTTAACGTTCGGGGATCCAGGACGGGGCACGGGCTCCAGCCCCGGTGAGGCTGTCGCAGCGGATCAATTGCGTGCCGATCCGCTCCAACGAACACGCCTTGGTGTCCATGGTCTGTTGCCCCTGGATCAGCGGCCCTCCCGGGTCCGGCTTGGCAAGTGCCGGGGATGATCCGGCAAGGGCCAAGGCCAAGGCGGCGGTTAGGCCCGCGAAGCGCGGGGCCTTGTGTAGGAAATTCATGATGATGCCTCCATTGCGGTTGTTTTCGATACCCCAACGATGCGCCCGGGGGCCGTCCGCCGGCATCGGGAACGAATCCTCAACATTCATACGAAAGCCCTCAGGTTCCCCAGCCCGCGCGCCGGGTTGGTGGCACACTGGTGCTGTGGCACAAGGGCTTGAGGTGGTGGGGCCGGAACTCGTCGGGCGGGAGACGGAGCTGGCCGAGATCGAGGCATGCCTGAACGGCACGGCCGCAGGCACCGCCCACACCCTTGTGGTCTCGGGCGATCCCGGAATCGGGAAAACGGCACTTGTACGCCAAGCCTGTGCCTCCATGGCATCCAAGGTTCTGGTCCTATCCGGAGCCGGCCTGCCGCTGGCCTCGGTGAACATCCCCTTTCTGGCTCTGCGATCCGCCTTCCGGGGTGTATCCCCGCCGGTCGGCATCTCCTCACCGACCTTCGGTAAGAGTGTGGATATCCCGCAAGATGAAGTGGTTTCCATCGATGCCTGGCTGACGGAGCTCTGCCGCATCAGGCCCGTGGTGTTGGTAGTGGACGACCTGCAGTGGACCGACCAAGGCACACTGGATGTCTTGATGTATCTCATAGCAGGGCCTGCCGACAGGCATCTTTCCATCCTTACCACGCTGCGCAGCGGCACGCTCGGCGACGGGCATCCACTACGGCGCTGGCTTGCGGATATTCTCCGCATGCCACGCACCTCCCAGCTGACCCTCGGACCCTTGGACTACCCGTCGACGGGTACCCAAATGGCGTTGGTCTTGGGCGCCGAGCCGCACCAATCTTTGGTCCGGGAGGTTTTTACTCATACCGCGGGCAACGCCTACCTGAACCAGCTGCTGCTTGGAGGTCTCCGACCGGACAGCAGACACCTGCCCGGGCGGCTACCAACGGACTTGAGATCTGCCGTGCTGCGCTCATGGGGCGGCCTCTCGGCCGATGCACGGGAAGCCACACAGGTGTTGGCCGTGGCAGGACACCCCACCCCCGCACGGGATCTGGAGGTGGTGATGCATCATGGAGGCCGGCGGTATGACGCGTCCGCCGGCCTCCGGGAAGCGGCGGACGCGGGAATCACCGAATGCGAACCGAACGGCCTCCACTGGTGGTTCCACCATCCGCTCATCGCCGAGGTCCTCGAACAGGGACTCGACGGGCAGCAGCGGCGTGATTGGAATGCGGTTTTCGCCGCCCACGAGGAGCGCCGGCTCGGCGACGGCGCCTCGGACTTCGCATCTCTGGCGGCACTTGCACACCACCATGACGTCGCCGGGCACACGGCCGAAGCCTTTGAATGGACCTTGCGCGCCTCAACGGCAGCTCTCGAGGCCGGTGGAGCCGGGGACACGGTGCCCCTTCTCCGTCGAGCGCTCGCATTGCAGGGCCGTCTGGGCCATGACGGTCAGGAACGGGAAGTATTGCTCATGAAATTGCGCGGAGCGGCCGACGTCGCCGGGGCCATTGAGGATGAGCTTGAAGTGGTGGAGGAGCTGTTGGTCGAGTTCGACGCCGCCGACCGACCGCTCGATGTTGCCGAATTGATGGTGCGGCGGGCACACCTGCGCTTCTCCACTGGGCGGGAGTTCCTTGTACGCAGCCCCATGACCATGGCAGTCCAGCTGGCCAGCGCGGATGCGGAGAGTTGGCAATACGCTTTCGCCCTTGCCGAGCTCGCCCACGTAGAACTCTGGGAGAGCGATCCCGCAGCCGAGGGCCACGCCGCCGAGGCCCTGGCTGTTGCCGAAAAATCGGAGAATCCCCGGGCACTGTCCTACGCGCTGACGGCCAATGTCATGGCCGCAGTTCTTGGTGGGCGTGACGCCGCCGAGGGCCGCCGCATGGCCGCCCGTGCAGTGGAATCCGCGGCCCAGGCACGGGACTTCTGGGCCATGGTCCATGCAACGCTTTGGCAGGCCAATGCCACGGAGGCATGGACCAGCCAGGCCTTCGCCGATCTCATGCGTGCGGGCAGAAACAACTTTGTCGCCCTCGGGGCCCCGCACGCGTACATCGCCAAGATGGCGGCCGAAGAAGCGGGCAGCTACATGGCCATCGGTCGGTGGAAGGAGTGCAGTCAGGCGCTTCGTGTGGCCCTGGGATCGGACCCAGGCATCATGGGAGACGTCGGCGTTCGATTGACGGCTGCCCGGTTGGCGCTCTGGCAGGGCAGGATGCATGAGGCGCAGGCGCACCTTGCACGGGCCGAGGAACTATATGAGCAAAAATCCGAGTTCCTTAATCTCGAATTCGATGCCGTACGTGCCGAGGTTTACCTGGCTACGGGCGATCCAGCGGCTGCCTATGCCTCTGCCCTGAACGGGGCGAACCCGGATCACTTATCCCCGACCATGTGCGAATGGCTCATTCCCCTTGCCGCGCGTTCCTTGGCGGACCGCATCCAGTCGGCCAGCGACCAAGGGCATCCGACCGCGGATCTCCTGGCGCTCACCGCAGATCTGGTTGAACGCTTCCCCCACACGCTCCAGGATTTTGGGCTTGAAACCGAGTTATACGCCGCGCAGGTCAAAGCCTTCGACCAGTTGTATCGGGCCGAAGTCGGCCGTGCCCGGTGCTCCCCCGAGAATGGACAGCATTGGATAAGGGCCGCGGATGCGTGCCGAGTCGCGACCGTCCGCTGGGAAGAGACCTACTGCTGCTGGCGGGCGGTGGAAGCGCTCCTGTTGCGCGGACATTCCCAACGGGGACTGGCGACATCGCTTCTGCGTCGTGGACTCTCACTAGCCGATGAACTCCAGGCTCGACCCATCCAGGCATCGCTGAATGAACTCGCCACCCGGGCAAGGATTCCCACCACGCTACCGTCCGTCGAAGAGTCGGTCGGCAGGTCAAGCGAGCTGCCCGGCCTCACGGCGCGCGAACGGGAGATCCTCGGCTACGTTATTGCGGGACGCACCTATGGGGAGATTGCCCGATCCTTGGTCATCAGCGAGAAAACCGTCAGCTCACACATCTCAAACATGTTGCGTAAGACTGGCACCGCCAACCGGCTGGACCTCTCGCGATTCGCTACCCGCCGGGGATCCGACCGAGCTACACGAGATCACACAGACTGATGGGCCGGGGGCGATTGCATCGTTGGACCACCCGGCGACCCCTGATAAGCCCTCAGTCGGCAACGGTTTCCCGGGAATCGATCGGGTCTAGCAAGGCGCCGCGCATCTCCTCGCTGAGCTTCGGCGGCACGTCAACCTCCACGTCCAGCGCCTGCAGGATCCGGCTGAGGTAGTTCCGGGCCGCCGCCGCCAGCGTGATGTCAACGATTTCCCGGTCGGAGAAGCCGAGATCGCGCAGTCGCCGGCTGTCGGCCTCCCCCATCGCGGCCGAATCAGTACTCAGCTTCACGGCGAAATCCATCATCGCGACCTCGGCGTCCTCCAGGCCGGCGGTGCGGTAGTCCCTTGCGATGCGCAGCAGTTCCTGCTCATCGAAGTACTTGAGCGACTTGTTTCCGTGGGCCAGCCGGCAATGCCGGGATCCGATCCCGAGCGCCGCGGCCAGGGTCACCAGTTCGTATCTGCGCATGCCCAGCGAACCGGCGATCGACCCTTGCAGGGCTTTCCATGCCTCGAAGGCCTCGGGATTAATGGCCAGGACCTTGGTGTGGCTGGGGACGTACCCCAGGGCCGCCCGGTCGGCGGCATACGCGGCGGCGACGGCGCCCTGCGCCTCGCCCTCGCCAGCGGTGTGAAGAATACTCATGGCGTGGCGCCTCCCGGTTCCCATCGACAGGGATGCGGCCGCGCTTCCATGCCCGTTCCGTTTTCCCTGTTGGCGCGATCCTAGAGCAGTCGGGCCCGCAGGCACATGGGGCCGATGCCCCAAATTTCCGGGCATCCAATGTCGTCCCCCGCACCCTCCGGGGGACGGCCGGTGCGGCTATTTCCGCGCCCGGCGCATCTTGCCAAAGGGGATCGAGGCCAGCGCGACGGCTGCAAGCGTCAGCAGGGTCCCGGCAATGGTCGCGCCGTTGATGACGGCACCGGGCGCGGGGACGAGAACGTCGATGAGCAGTGATCCAACGAGTTGGCCGCAGATCATGCCCAGTCCGGTCAGCAGCACGCCGAGGTGCTTGACCAGGAATGCGGAAAGCCCGATGAACACGCATCCCAGCGGGCCGCCCAGGTAGTACCACCACTGGGCGGGCAGGGACTCCGGGAGCCCGACCAGCGGCAGGCGCACCAGCAGCAGGACCGCAAGCATGAGCCCGCCGACGAAGAAGTTCACCAGCGTTGCCGCCACCGGTGTCCCGTAGGCCTGCGCCTGGACGCCGTTGGCCGCGGACTGGAACCCCATGAGGAAGCCGACCACCAGCGGTATGGCCATCGGCAGCAGCAGGGCGGCGATGGACGCGGCCGACCCCATCCTGGGGCTCACGGCCCAGATGACTCCGGCAATGGTCAATCCGGCACCGAGCGCGCGAAGCGTGCTGATGCGCCGCCGCCCGCCGGGCCCGAAGCCAATGCCGTCAACCAGCAATGAACCCAGGGTCTGGCCCGTGACAATGGAGACGGTGAACAGTGCGACGCCCAGCAGCGGCACTGTCAGCGTCTGGGAGATCACCACGAACGCGCCGACACAGCCGGCGGCCAGGTACCAGAGGGGGAAGCGTTTCTCCCGCAGGGCGCGCGGGATCGCCATGGCCCCTGCGCGCGCACCGGGCAACACCAGCGAGGCGATGGCCAGCACGATGAGTCCGGTGGTGAAGCTAACCAACGAGGCGGCGACCGGATCCCCCAGCCGGAGCCCCAGAGCGCCGTTGATGCGGCTCTGGATTGGCATCGCCAACCCGGCCACCACGGCGGTCGCCACATAGAGGGGCGCCAGGGAGCGTTCCTTGCGCGGTGCGTTAGCCGGCGATGAAATCATGATGCCTTCCGTGCCTTCCAGCGTGGTCGCCCGTTGGGTTGCCACGAGGCCACCAGGACCGCAAGCAGCGTGACCAGCGTTCCGACGATTTCGTTGCCGCCAACCACTTCGGGCGATATGACCAGGTCCATGACGAGGGAACCGACCAATTGCCCCGTCACCAGCCCCATACCCAAAAGCAAGGCACCGAGCCTGGGAACCAGGGTCACACCTGTGACAACGAAGAGGATGCCCAGCGGCCCGGCAAAGTACATCCACCACAGCGGCGCGTGGGAGAACCCGAATGATTCAATCCGCAGCACGGCCGCGAGTGCCATAGCCACCAGCAACCCAGCGGCGGCTGCCAAGTAGTTGATTGCCGTCGCAGTCGTGGTGGAGCCATAGGCCTTCCCGGCCCGGCCATTCATGGATTGCTGGAAGCTGACCAAAAGTCCTGCCCCGGCAGCGACAGCCAGGGCAATAAGCGCCTGGGGCGATTCGGCCGCCTGCGCTCCCGTACCCCAGGCGGCAATCACCGCGCCAATGACCAAGAGCCCCGCGCCAAGGAGTCGGATGCGGGTAACCGGCTGCTTCCCGGCCGGGCTGAACCCGATCATGTCGATGACGATGCTCGACAGTGTCCTGGCTCCGACAACCGCGACGGCGAAGAGCGCCAAGCCGATGCTGCCCACACTCATGGCCTGGGCAACCATGTAATACGAGCCGACCAGTCCGGCAAGCAGGAACCACCTCGGGATCGTCCGGTCGCGCCACACGGAACCGAATTGCCTCCACCCTGCACGGGCCCCGGGAATCGCCACGCTCGCCACCAGGAGGCAGGCCAGGGACGTGAGCGCGCTGAGAAGCGCCGCCGAAAGGTACCCACCGAGGAACCCTGCGCCCTCGGAAGTGATCAAGGCCTGCAGTGGCATCAGCATCCCGGCAGACGCGGCCAGCGCCAAGGGGACTGCATGTGCTTGCGGTTCGGGGCGTGCCACTGATCTCCTTGGGGACGGGTTTCCTACTAGTGCAACCTACTGCGAAGCCGCCAAGGCATGGGCATTATGTCGCCAACACCACAAAACCTGCCTCACACGCTCCCATCGTGCATATGCGGTCGACCGATGCGCCATGATGGATACATGGCAAATTCCGAAACATTCCCCATCCAAATCCGCGACGAGTCGATTCGACTGGGTCAACTGCTGAAACTGGCATCGTTGGCCGACGACGGATTCCACGCCAAGCAGCTGATCGAGGATGGCCTGGTGCAGGTCAACGGCGAAATCGAGACGCGCCGCGGGGCCCAGATCCGCAATGGCGACACTGTAACCGTCCACGGCGAGTCCATCCGCGTGGAGACCGCCTAGCGTTCCTTCCCTGGCCGCTTGGGCCAGACTCCAGGTACCCCAATCGGCCGGTCCGCGTCCTGGCACGACGACCTGCACCGCGCCGGCGGCCGATTGCGCGGAACTCTCGCGCTTGACTCGGCCTCCCGCCCACGGACGTGATCCGCGTATGGCGGGAGACCCTTTTCCGCAAGTCTGCCCGTGAACCCTAGATCGATGCGCCCTTCAGCACGACATGGCTCAGGAACTCGTGCACATGGGACATTTCCTGCGCGTTCACCGAGTGGAACATGTTGGTATAAAGCACCTTGGTGACGTGGACGTCACTAGTCGCCCAGGCGTGCGTGTATTCGATCTTGTCCTGGGTGATGACCGGATCGGCCTGGTCTCTGCCCCAGAACACCGGCTTCCGCATTTCCTTGAGCTTCTCGTCCTGGAAGAAGCCCTCGCCCTCTTCCGGCACGGCAAATCCGGAAAGGCCGATGACCGTGGAGATCGCATCGGGTTGGTGCCGCAGGAGGGACGTGGCCACCGCCATGCCCATGGAGAATCCCAGCAGGCTCACCGATGAATGCTGCTTGCTGACCGGCTCAAGCCAGGACCACAGGTCGGCGATGGAGTTCTTGACGGCATCAAATGAATAATCCAGGTCCTGCATCAGCGGGAACCAGGTGTATCCCGGACCCAAGGACTGCGGGGCCCGAACCGAGACAATGGTGAATTCCTCGGGCAACATGGGGGCCAACCCCATGAGGTCCTCTTCATTGGAGAGGTAGCCGTGCAAAAGCACCAGCAGCGGGGTACCGGCGCGTTCGGATTCCGGACGGGACCAAATGACAGTGGGGTTCCAACTTGTTTCACTCACCAGACCAGTCAAGCAGAAGATAGCAGCATTCGGCGATCCACCAAGAAAGCTACGCTTAGGTAACTTACGTATTCTTTGATAAGAATATCTTCGTGAACAACGTGATTGAAACACCTTCCGCAGCTTCGACCCCACCGAGCACCGGAAGGCATCCG
The DNA here is from genome assembly GCF_045798545.1 of Paeniglutamicibacter sp. ORCA_105. NCBI lineage: Bacteria > Bacillati > Actinomycetota > Actinomycetes > Micrococcales > Micrococcaceae > Paeniglutamicibacter > Paeniglutamicibacter sp. ORCA_105. The sequence continues at coordinate 33,230 of NZ_JBIXLM010000015.1, forward strand.
TGGGGTCGCTATGTCGCCCTGGGGGATTCCTTCACGGAAGGCGTTGGAGATGACGACCCCCGCAGCCCCGGGAACTACCGCGGCTGGGCCGACCGGGTTGCCGAACAGCTCAGCGAGGGTGTCGATGATTTTGCCTATGCCAACCTGGCCATTCGGGGACGGCTCATCACCCAGATCTTTGACGAGCAGGCGGGGCCGGCACTGGAGCTGAAGCCGGACCTCATCAGCCTGTGCGCCGGCGGCAACGACGTGATTCGCCCGGGCGGCGACCCTGATGCCATCGCCGACAAGCTCGACGCGCTCATGAGGGTATTGGCCACCTCAAATGCCACGATCCTGCTTTTCACCGGACCCGATATCCGAGACACCCCGGTATTGGGCGGAATCCGGGGCAAGGTCGCCATTTACAACGAAAACGTGCGCACGATCGCGGCCCGCTACGATGCGGTGGTGGCGGACATGTGGTCGCTGCGCGAGTTGCACCAACCGCGCATGTGGGCGGATGACCGATTGCATTTCTCGCCCCTGGGCCACCACACCATCGCGGCAATGGCCTTGGATGCACTGAACGTCCCGCACCAGCTGAAACAGCTCGAACCGTCCGAAGCCGAAATCAAGAACTGGCGCGATGCCCGCCGCGACGACCTGATCTGGGCGCGCACGCACCTGGCGCCATGGGTACTTCGCCGCCTCCGCCACCAGTCCTCCGGTGACGGCGTCCTGCCGAAACGACCGCTCGCCACCCCCTTCACCGAGCAGCCGCCCAACGCGTCCCTCGGCAACGGTCCCGCGATCTGAGCGTCCGGGCGACAGGATCCGCGTGTTGCCACGGTAGTACCCTGCTAGATGAAAATTCGCAGGCGCGCCTGAAGTTCTTTACCGACCAGGATCCGCACACAGCCTGAATTGCATCTCCCAACCGGACCATGCCCCTTGAGCTATCCGGCGTCGGCCTGAATGCCGGATTCCCGCACGAATACGCGCTCGCCCAGGGCATCGCCAAGTTGCTCGATGTCGGTGAGGAAGCCATCGTGGCCAATCGGCGAGGTGATGTACTGGACCTTGCAGGGATTCGGCAGCAACGCGGCAAGTCGCTCCGACTGCTCGGGCCAATACAGACGGTCCGAATCCACGGCGGCCACCAGGACATTTACCTCTGCCAGTCGCGCAAGGGCGGCCTCGATGGACTCGTGCCCCCTGGCAATGTCATGGCTCATGAGGGCCTCGGTCAGCACCAAATAGCTGTTGGCGTCGAAGCGTCCCACCAACTTGCCTGCCTGATGGTCCAGGTAGCTTTCCACCTGGTATCGACCGCGGTCGAGACCGGGGCTTGAGACGGGCAGTTCGTCGCCCTGCGGCGTCCGCCCGAACCGAACGTCAAGTTCCGTCGCTGTCCGGTAGGTGATGTGGGCAATCCGCCGGGCAATCCCCAACCCGGCCGACGGAATGAGCTCGTTGGCGTAGTAATCGCCGCCGGCGAACTCCGGGTCCAACCTGATGGCGGCGGTCTGCGCCTGTGCGAAGGCGATCTGCTCGGCCGAGGACTCGGCCGCAGCCGCCACCACCACGCAGTTCCTGACGCGTTCGGGGAATTCGACGGCCCATTCCAGGGCACGGGCACCGCCCATGGATCCACCCAGCACCGTGTGCCACGCAGTGATCCCCAGCTCGTCGGCCAGGCGTGCCTCCAGCCGCACCGAATCCTTGATGGTCGTGAACGGGAACCGTGATCCCCAGGGGACCCCGTCCGGGTCAAGGCTGGCCGGGCCGGTGCTGCCGGAGCAACCGCCGACCATGTTGGCTGCAACCACGAAGTATTTATCGGTGTCCACCGTTTTGCCCGGTCCCACAAAGCCGTCCCACCAGCCGGGTTCCGTCGAGGCGCCACGGGCGACATGGCTATCCCCTGTCAGTGCATGGGCGATGAGGACGGCGTTGGAGGCATCGGCATTCAGCGTGCCCCAGGTCTCGTATCCCAGTACGATTTCCGGCAGCGTCGCACCGGTCTCAAACGTATAGGCACCGGTGTGCAGGTGCTGCAGGATGCCGTCGGGGGCGTAGTCCAACGCCGCTGCCGTTTCTGCGTCATAAAGGACCACGTTTGTCTCCACACTCACCGGGTACCCTGAAATTCAACATCGGCCGACGCGGCCACTGATTCGAAGCCAACCTTCAGGTCGGCGATGATGTCGGCAATATTCTCAATGCCGACGCTCAAGCGGACAAGTCCCGGGGACACGCCTGCGGCAACCTGCTCCTCCTCGGTGAGCTGCGCGTGGGTCGTCGACGCCGGGTGGATAACCAGCGAACGCACGTCGCCGAGGTTGGCGACATGGGAGTGAAGCGTCAGCGCGTCGACGAAGCCCTGGCCCGCCTCGCTCCCGCCGGAAATCTCGAACGAAACAATGGCGCCAATGCCCTTGGGGCCATACTTGCGCCCGCGCTCGAACCACGCGCTGGATTCGATCCCCGCGTAGTGGACGCGCTGCACCTGTGGTTGTGCCTCCAGCCATTGTGCAACTTCCACGGCGTTGGAGACGTGGCGCTCCATGCGCAGCGACAGCGTTTCCAGCCCCTGGGCAATCAGGAATGCATTGAACGGGGAAACTGCCGACCCGAGGTCGCGCAGCAGTTGCACGCGTGCCTTGAGGACGTAGGCAAGGTTGGCACCTAGTGCACCGTTGACGCCGAGGTCCCGGGCGAAGACCATGCCGTTGTACGACTCGTCGGGGGTGTTGAAGCCGGGGTACTTCTGCGGGTCGGCGGCAAAGTCGAAATTGCCCGAGTCAACGATGACACCGGCGATTGCCGTTCCGTGTCCACCCAGGTACTTGGTGGCGGAGTGGACCACGATGTCGGCTCCCCACTCGATCGGGCGAATCAGGAACGGCGTGGCCAAGGTGTTGTCAACGATCAACGGCACACCTGCCTCATGCGCAATGGCGGAAACCGCTTCGATGTCCAGCACGTCCTGGCGCGGGTTGGAAACCACTTCGCCGAAGAACGCCTTGGTGTTGGGCTGGACGGCTGATCGCCAGCCTTCCAGGTCATCCGGGTCCGAAACAAAGGTGACTTCGATGCCCAGCTTGCGCAGCGAGTGCTTGAACAGGTTTTGGGTTCCGCCGTAGAGGCTCGGGCTGGCCACGATGTGGTCGCCGGCCTCGGCAAGGTTCAGGATCGAATACGTGGTGGCAGCTTGTCCCGAGGCCAACAGCAGTGCGCCAACTCCTCCTTCGAGGCTGGCGATGCGCTGCTCGACGGCGTCCTGCGTGGGATTGCCGATACGCGTGTAGATCGGTTCGAGCTCGGCCAGCGCAAAACGTGCAGCGGCACTTTCGGCGCTCGGGAACACGAATGACGACGTCTGGTAGATGGGCAGTGCTCGGGCACCGGTTGCGGAGTCGGGCTCCTGCCCCACGTGGATCTGGCGGGTTTCAAAGGACCAGTTGTTAGACATCTCTTCCCCTTCAAGGATTCTAGGGGTATGCCCGAAGCCGACTCCGGCGGTGGCCGTGTCCTGGCTGGGGGCATTCCCGCGCTTGTCCCACGTCATTTTGACGTGGGGCCTGGTCTTCACCCGGGGCACCCCACCGCGGCGGAGGGTTGCCGTTCAGCAAGCCGGGGCTTTCTGCTGAAACTCATGACCTTGTCAATAAGTCTGGCCCAGGGCTTCACATGTTCGCAACCACATCTCAAATTGTGACAAGTTGACGGCAATCGCACTAGCCGCAGACGTTTAAAACAACCAACTGAAACGCAAGTTAGGTGAACCTAAGTCGAGAGCCAGATCACAAAGTGCCATGATGGGCACATGATGAGGTTGGACCATGTAACTTACGCTTGTGGACCCGACGGTCTCGCGGCAACTGCCGCTCGGATCGGCGCGGTTCTTGGACTCGAATCAGTAAAGGGCGGTGTGCACCCACGTTTTGGTACGCGCAATGTCATCTTCCCGCTGAAGAACAACCAGTACCTGGAAGTTGTCGAAGTACTCAACCACCCGTCGTCTGACAAGGCGCCGTTTGGCCAGGCCGTTCGCGCCCGCTCCGAACTCGGGGGTGGCTGGATGGGGTGGTGCGTCGCTGTTGACGACTTGGCTCCAGCCGAGGCACGCCTGGGCCGCGGCTCGGTACCGGGAAACCGGAAATTCCCCGATGGACGGGAACTGACCTGGCGCCAGATCGGCATCAACGGCCTGATTGCGGACCCGCAGGTTCCCTACATGCTTCGCTGGGATGAGGGCACCGAGGATCTGCACCCCTCGAAGGCCCTGGATCCTGTGGGGAAAATTTCCTCAATCTGCATCGCCGGCTCCAGCGAACGTGTCGCCGACTGGCTCGGACAACCCGAGCAGTTGCCCGTTGGCGACGTTGTTGTCGATTGGCAGGCGCCGAACGGGACGCCGGGAATCCTTTCGGTGACCTTTGAGACTCCCACGGGTCCCATCACGCTGTAACAAAGCAGTCATGGGAAGCACTAGCAATGCGGGGGTGTCCGGAGGTGATCCGGACACCCCCGCACTGCTTAATTCCTGGTCTGCTCCGCCGACGGTTTCGGCGCCACACCAAGCGGGGCGCGAGGGATGCCGGTGGGCCTGATTTCCTCGAGCCTATCGATCCGGCCGGAAACCAAAAGTCATCGGCGAAAAGTGATCAAACCGTGCTTTAGGAACCCAACCCGATTGCTGTACCCACCAGCGCATAACCGACGAATCCCGCAACGTCCAGGAACGCGTGGGCGATGACCAGCGGCATGACCCTGCCCTTCCTGGAATACACGTAGCCGAAAACCACACCCATGGCGATGTTCCCGATGAAGGGGCCAATGCCTTGGTACAGGTGGTAGCTGCCCCGAAGCACGGCACTGGCGCAAATGATTTGCCATTTGCCCCAGCCCAGTCGCCCGAGGCGCTCAAAGAGGTACCCGACGACGATGACTTCTTCCAGGATGCCGTGGCGGATCGCGGAGAAGACCAGAATCGGGACCGTCCACCAATAATCGTCCAGGGCTGCCGGCACGATGATCGTGGTCAAGCCGAGCGCACGTCCCAACGCATAGACGCCCAGGGTTCCGATGCCCATGGCCAGGAACAGTCCGATTCCCCAGCCCAGGTCGCGTACCGGCCGCGTCAGGTCAAAGCCCAGCCTGCCAAACGGGTTGCCTCCGGGAATCCTCCAGAGCAGGTAGAACACCAGCATCACCGGCACCAGGGCAAAAAAGATGTCCAGCAGCTGGTAAGTCAGGTCGAAGTACTGGCGTTGGTTCAGTGGGTTGTTCAGCGACGTCGTCTGTGAGCCCAGGGGCGCCCGAGTCATCTTGTCGATGAGGTTCACGATGGCATAGATACCCGATCGGCCCAGGGACAGACCCAGGACAATGAGCAGCTCGATCTTCAGTCCACGGCGCGTAGCGGCGTCAGTCATCGATCTCCCCAACACTTCGCCGAACCGGGTGTTTCCCGACGCTTCCAAACCCATGCGTTCGATCCTACGTGTTGATCCTGTGTACCCACACACCCGTTGACATGCCAGGATGGTTGGGGTGACCCGAGAAGCGCTGCCCCACGAATACGAACTGGCCAACGCCCTTTTCCCGGGCCCGGATTGGAAGGCAGCACGAGTCGATGAGGGCGGACAATTCCACCTCGTGCTGGTGGCCCGCGACCAGGCGGTCATGCGGATGAGTCGCACCGCCGAGGCCGCCGCGGACATGCAACGACGGGTGGACCTGGTTCAGGCGCTGTCGGGCACGTTCAGTTTCCAGTTGCCCACCGCCTTGAGCCAGGTGTGGCAGGGAAAGGATTTCTCCGCCGTCATCCAGCGCTATGTCCCGGGTGCCGCGCACCCACCACACACCGGTGATGTCGTGCGCCTGCGCTCGGTGCTCGAGGAACTAGCTGCCGTCGATGTCCGGCCGTTGGCCACCCTGCTGGCACCGCCGTTTTCCTTTCGGGGGCCATGGACCGCGCAGAAGATCGACGCTACCTTGAAGGCCTTGCCCCCGGACCTCGTCGACGCCGCGCGGCGGGTGCTGGACACCATCCCCGCCTTTGAAACGGTTCCGGCGTCGCTGGTGCATGGGGACCTCGCCGGGCACAACATGCGCTGGCACGACGGCGAACTTCTCGGCGTCCTGGACTGGGACCTGGCCGCCGCTTGGGACCCGGCATTGAACACCGCATATCTGGCCGCATGGCACGGCGCGGACGTCCTTGATGCCATTGCCCCGAGCCAGGAAGAGGCCTGGCGGGCCCGCATTTGGCTCGGAGCCATGGCTCTGGAGAGCGTCTTTGATGCGTCGCTGAATCCGAACAGGGACATCGGTGCGTTGATTCACAAGATCGGGCCGCGCCTCGTGGCAGCGGCAGCTGCAGCCGCCCACGGTTAGACGGCGTTCGGCTTCAGGTCACCGACATTGTCGGGGTCATTCGCGGGGATGCCGTCCGATCAGGGATACCGTCCGTGTGAGCGTGCGGCCACGGGAAACGAGTCAGGGATCTACTCGGCGGTGGGCCGTCGCCGCTGCCGTTTCGTTTCCGAGCGCTGGCCCTTCGCTGCCAGACGCCGCTGCTTCGAACCGCGGGTGGGCTTGGTCGCGCGTCGGCGGGCCGGTTCGGGGGCCAGGCCGGAGGCCACCAGTTCTGCGAGTTTGCGCAGGGCGGTATCACGATTGCGAAGCTGGGAGCGCTGCTCCGAGGCCGACACGGTGATCACCCCGTCAATGAGGCGACGCTCCAGGCGGGTGGCCAGCAACATCCGCTGGGTTTCGGTGAGCACCAACGAGTCGGTGACGTTCCAGAAGAGTTCGACGCGGCTGTCGGATGTGTTGACGTGTTGGCCGCCGGGTCCCGAGGAACGTGAGAACCGCCAGCCCAATTCCGCTGCGGGAATCGTGAGCGCGGGCGACACCAACAGATCCATGACTTAAGTGTTGCACGGTGTGACAACGGCCGATGCAACCAGCTCGGTGCCGCCCTCCCGATTACTGCCACCCGGTCGCGCGTCCGGACACGAAAAAGGAGGCCGGGTCCGGATCCAGGAAAAATCCTGGATCCTGGACCCGGCCCCTCGGCCTGCGCGTTAGTTGGAGAGTGCCGCGACGGCTGCGTCGTAGTTCGGCTCGTTGGCGATTTCGCCAACGACCTCGGTGTGCAGGACCGCACCGTTTTCGTCCAGGACGACGATCGCGCGGGCCAGCAGGCCCTGCATCGGGCCATCGCCCAGGGTGAGGCCGAACTCGGAACCGAAGTCGGAACGGAAGGTCGAGGCCGTAACCACGTTTTCAATGCCTTCGGCACCGCAGAAGCGGCCCAGGGCGAACGGAAGGTCGGCCGAGGCGCAGACGACTGCAGTGTTCTCGAGTCCCGAGGCCAGCTCGTTGAAGCGGCGGACCGAGGAGGCGCAGACGCCGGTGTCGATGGACGGGAAGATGTTGAGCACGACGCGCTTGCCGCGCAGCTCGGTGCTGGTGACATCGCCGAGGTCGGCGCCCGTGAGGGTGAAGTCGGGGGCGGTTTCGCCTACGGCGGGCAGTTCGCCAACGGTCTGGACGGGGGTACCTCTGAGTGCAGTAATAGCCATGTGTTCTTGTCTATCACGAACGCACAGGCCAACGCGAAGAATACGCTAGAGGCGTCCTGCCGCCAGCACCCCTGCCCGGAACACCGGACCGGCGAGGTTCATGCCCGGCCGGTAGGCCAGGTGCGCCACGGCCGGGGCGTTGAGCAGCTGGATATCCGCCCGCTTGCCCACTTCGAGGGACCCCACCAGATCCTGCACGCCGAGGGCGAGCGCTCCCCCATAGGTGGCAGCCGTGATGGCTTCCTCAATGCTCAGGTGCATCTGCAAAACGGCCGTGGCCACACAAAACGCCATCGACGAGGTGTAGGAGGTCCCCGGATTGCAATTCGAGGCCAAGGCGATCTGCACCCCGGCATCGATCAATTCGCGGCCCGGCGCCAGCGGCTGGCGGGTCGACAGGTCGCAGGCCGGCAGACAGGTCGCCACGGTACCGGCAGTCCCGCTCCGTGAGCCGGCATCCCATTTTTTCCAGGAGCCGGCGAGCGCCGTCACATCGGCTTCATCAAGGTAGTTCACGTGGTCAACGCTCGCCGCGCCGAACTCCACCGCCAGCCGGGTGCCGGGGCCCGGTCCCAGCTGGTTGCCGTGTACGCGCAGACCCAGCCCGGCCTTCGCGCAGGCCTCGAGCACCTGGCGCGATTGGGCTTCGTTGAAGGCACCGCGTTCGCAGAAGACATCCGCGAATTGTGCGTAAGGGGCCACGCGCTCGAGCATTTCGCCGCAGACCAGGTCGGTGTATTCCTGGGCGTCCATTCCGGCCGGGACCAGATGGGCACCGAGGAACGTCACCGTATCCACCACAGTGGAGGCGATCCGGGCATGCCGGGTTTCTTCTTCCACGCTCAATCCGTAACCGGTCTTGGTTTCCAGGTAGGTGGTGCCCCCGGCCAGCGCCTCTGCCGCCCGGCCCAGCAGCAGCCGGGTGAGGTCATAGTCGCTGGCGGCCCGGGTGGCGGCGGTGGTCACGGCGATGCCGCCGGCCGCGTAGTCCTGCCCGGCCATGCGGGCGACGAACTCCTGGCTGCGGTCCCCCGCGAAGACCAGGTGCGTGTGCGAGTCGACCCAGCCCGGCAGCGCGGCCCGGTGGCCGGCGTCGATGGTTTCGTCGGCGTCGGGTGCTTCGGCTGCTTCCCCGATCCACGCGATCTTGTCGCCGTCAATGAGGATTGCAGCGTCCTTGATGACGGTCTGGGTGGCGTCCGCGGTGAAGATCTCGGACAGGTTGGTGATCAGCGTGGTGCTCATGAAAACTCCGGGTAGGTCTCGAAGAAGGCTGCGTAGAGTTCGGCGGGGTCGCCGAGTCGGGTGTGGATGCCGTTGCGGGCGACCAGTTCCCCGTTGATGTGTACCTCGGCGATGTCGGCGGCCGTGGCGGTGAGCGGAAGCTGGCTGGTGCGGGATCCGGCGGTGCGGACCGAATCGGTGGCCACGACCAGGTGGTCGTCGTTCGCCGGAAGGCCCAGCGAACGCAATCCACCTTCCCGGGCGGCGGCGGAAATCTCCGCGGGAGAGAACCGCCCGCGTTCTCCGCTGCGCAGCCGCTCCCCGTGTTCAAGGGCACGCTGTTCCAGGTAGGGATCGAGCACCGCGTGCTGGTCGCTGCCCAGGGCGATCTGGGCGCCCGAATCGGCGAGCTCGCGGGCCGGGCCGATGCCGTCTCCCAGGTCCGCCTCCGTGGTGGGGCACATGACGATGTTTGCCATTCCCCAACCGAGCGCCTCGATGTCCGCCTCGCTCAGGTGGGTTGCGTGCACTGCGGAGAGCCGTGGCTTGATCAGCCCTGTTTTTTCAAGCAACCCGGTGGGGCTGAGCCCGTAGGCGGCTTGGCAGGCTTGGTTCTCCGCGGGCTGTTCGGACAGGTGGATGTGCAGTGGTTGTTCGCGGTCCAGATGGTGGCGAATGTATTCGAGGTCATCCGGTGCCACGGCCCGCACCGAGTGGATGGCCGCACCCAGGGTGAGCAGCCCGGTGCCCGCGTCAAGGTCCTTCAACGCGGTGCCCAGGCGCCCGTGGCGTTCGAGCCACCCGGCTGCGGTCCCGTCACTGAAGCGCCGCTGGGTCTCATCGAGTTCCAGCACGGACCCGTCGGGCCCCAGGCCACCTTGCAGGTAGCAGGTGTCGAGCAGCACCAGGCGAATGCCCGCGGCCAGGGCTGCCCTCCCCAGTGCGAGTTCCATGGCATGCGGCTCGGAGTCCGGGCCGGCCGCACCGTAGGGTGTCCCGTCGCTGCGGTGGTGCAGGTAGTGGAATTCCCCCACGGCGCTGTACCCGGCGCATGCCATCTCCGCGAAGACGGCGGTGGCAAGCTGCTGGTATGCGGCCGGGGTCAGCGAGTGGGCGGAGGCGTACATGTGCTCGCGCCAGGTCCAGAAGGTCCCCGCTCCCCCGTGTTCGCCCTCGTGGGTGCGCCCGCGGAGGATCCGGTGGAAGGCGTGGGAGTGCGCGTTCACCGGTGCCGGCACGCGCACGGTGTTCGATGGCAGGCTCACAGCAGGTCCTCCAGCACGTCGGCGAGCGCCGCGACGCCGGCAGCCGCGTCGTGGTGTTCCACGTATTCCTCCGGCGAGTGGCTGATGCCCGAGGGATTGCGCACGTAGATCATTCCGGAGGGAACCTCGGCGGCGAGCACGCCGGCATCGTGTCCGGCCCCGGTGGGAAGCAGCGGCGCCGTGGGCTCGCGCCGGTGCACGGATTTCTCCAGCGCACGGGTCAGGGTCGGGTCGAAGTTCACGGTCCCGGAGAGGGATTCCTCGGTGAGCGCCACCGAGCAGCCCTCGAAGGCGGCGATCTTCTGGGCCTGGCCGTGGATCTTTTCCACCAGCATCGCGGTGACCGCGTCATCGGGGTGGCGCACATCCAGCCAGAGGTCGACCCGGGAGGCGATCACGTTGGTGCCACCGGGAACAGGTTCGAGCCGGCCCACGGTGGCCCGGGCATCGGCCTGGGTGCGCGCGACCTCGCGGACCTTGACCACCAGCTGCGCGGCGGCGACCATGGGGTCGGCGCGGTCCACCATCAGCGTGGTGCCGGCGTGGTTTCCCTGCCCGGAGAAGCTCAACCGCCAGCGCCCATGCCCCAGGATGGAGCTGCCGATGGCCACCGCCGGTCCGCGTCCGGCGGCGTCGGTGTGTTCCTCGGTGTTCAGCCCGCGCCCCTGCTCCACGTGCAGCTCGATGAAGTCCCCGATGCTGGCCAGTGCTGCGTCGTCCCGGCCCATGCGTGCCGGGTCAAGGCCGTTGGAGGAGGCAACGTCGGCGAAGGTGTTCCCGTCGGCGTCGCGCAGGTTCAGCGCCTTGGCCGGGTCGATGGCCCCGGTGAGCAGCCTCGAGCCCAGGCAGGCCACGCCGAAGCGCGAGCCCTCCTCTTCCGGGAAGACGGTCAGGGCCAGTGCCCGGTTGCGCTGCAGCGAGCCTTCGGCCTCGCGCGCCGCGAGCACGTCGAAGGCGGCCAAGGCGCTGGCCACCCCGAGCGGGCCGTCAAACGCCCCGCCCCCGGGCACCGAGTCCAGGTGGGAGCCGGTGACCAGGGCGCCGCGGCGAGAGGCCTCGTCCTTGGGCGAGCCGGGCATATCCCACCAGGCCCAGATGATGCCGTTGACGTCGGTGGACACCTCCAGGGACCGGGCTTGGGCCTCGGCAATGAACCATTCGCGCAGCGTGGTTTCCGCCGGCGAATACACGGGGCGCGAGTAGCCCCCGCGGGTGTTGTCGCGGCCGATGTCGTTGATGGCCGCCAGCAGCGAGTTGACGGTGTGGGTTTGCACGTTCATGATTCCTATCTGCCGACCATGAGGAAGGCAACGGGGCTGGCGATGAGCAGGGTCAGGGCGACGCGCTGGGCCCAGATGACGACCAGGTGCCAGACCTTCAGCGGGATCCTGGTGGCGAGGATGCACGGCACCACGGCGGAGAAGAAGATGATGGCAGAGACACACACTACCCCGATGACCAGGCGCAGGTGCTCGGATTCGTGGCCCGCCACCACGGTGGCCGGCAGGAACATCTCGGCGATGCCCACGGCGGAGGCCTTGGCGGCCAGCACCGGATCGGGCAGGCCCACGGCCCAGGTGATCGGCACGAAGATGTAGCCGAGCCAGTCGAAGATCGGGGTGAAGCGGGCCAGCAGCAACCCGAGCAGCCCCACCGAGAGGATCGAGGGCAGGATCGCCATGGCCATGAGCACCCCGTCGCGGAAGTTCACCCAGATGTTGCGCCCCAGCGAGGGGGCGTCCGCGAGCGTGCCCATGGCCTCGTTCCAGGCGGTGGCCAGGCGGCGGGTGGTGACCTTTTCCTCCGGCGAGGCCACCGCTTGCGGGTAGTAGTCGTCCTTGATGCGGCTGAGCGGGGGGAGCCGGACGACGATGGCGGTGACCAGGAAGGTGACGCCGAAGGAGAGGAAGAAGTAGGGCAGCCACAGGTGCATGATGTCCAGCGTCTTGGCCACGATCACCATGAAGGTGACCGAGACGGTGGAGAACCCGGTGGCGATGATGGCCGATTCCCGGGCGGTGTAGCGCCCGGACTGGTACATCCGGTCGGTGATCAGCAGGCCCAGCGAGTAGCTGCCCACGAAGGAGGCGACGGCGTCGACGGCCGAGCGGCCCGGGGTGCGCCAGATCGGGCGCATGACCCGCTGGACCAGCACGCCGACGAATTCCATCAGCCCGTAGCCCACGAGCAGGGCCAGGAAGATGGCCCCCACCGGAACGATCATGCCCACGGGGATCACGAGCTTGTCGAAGAGGAAGGGTCCCAAATCCGGCTCGAAAAGCAGCGCCGGGCCGGCGTTGAACACCAGCATGGCGCCGACCACCAGGCCGATGATGTTCAGGAACGCGAACACCTTCTTGATGCCCGATTCACGCCAGCGTCCGGAGGCGAAGGGGTAGATGGTCCCGGCAACGATGAGCGCCAGCGCCACGAAGCGCACCGCCTCGCCGAGCCCGGCGATGATCCAGCCGACCAGGTGGTCCAGCGGGATCGTTTCCTTGCCGCCGATGTTGATCGGGATGAAGAACATGAAGACGCCGATGAGGCTGTAGACGAAGAATCGCCACTTGCCCCGCGGCCTGGCGGCGGTGCGTTGGACATCGAGCTCGGTGTTGTTCGTTCCAGACATGGGAGTTGTCCTTTTCGAGTGGGATTGGGGGGCTTATGGGGCCATCGGGATGTGGACGCCGCGCTCGTGCGCGACCTCGATGGCGCGCTCGTACCCGGCATCCACGTGGCGGATCACGCCCATGCCCGGGTCGTTGGTCAGCAGCGCCTCCAGCTTGGCCGCAGCCAGCTCTGAGCCGTCGGCGACGGAGACCTGTCCGGCGTGGATGGAGCGGCCGATGCCGACCCCGCCGCCGTGGTGGATGGAGACCCAGGTGGCACCGGAGGACGTGGCGGTCAGGGCGTTGAGCAGCGGCCAGTCGGCGATGGCGTCCGAGCCGTCCTTCATGGCCTCGGTCTCGCGGTAGGGGGATGCCACGGAACCGGAATCAAGGTGGTCGCGGCCGATCACGATCGGCGCGGAGACCTTGCCCTCGGCGACCAGCTTGTTGAACAGCACCCCGGCCTTGGCACGGTCGCCGTAGCCCAGCCAGCAGATACGTGCCGGCAGGCCCTCGAACTCCACGTGCTCGGCCGCGGCATCCAGCCAGCGGTGCAGGTGTTCGTTTTCCGGGAAGAGTTCCTTCAGTGCCTCGTCGGTGACGCGGATGTCCTCCGGGTCCCCGGACAGGGCGACCCAGCGGAACGGGCCAAGGCCCTCGCAGAAGAGCGGGCGGATGTAGGCCGGGACGAATCCCGGGAATTCGAACGCGCGGTCGTATCCGCCCTGGCGGGCCTCGTCCCGGATGGAGTTGCCGTAGTCGAAGACCTCGGCGCCGATGTCCTGGAAGCCGACCATGGCCTCCACGTGGGCGGCCATGGAGGCCTGGGCCTTCTTGGTGAAGCCTGCCGGGTCGGCCTTGGCCTCGGCGTCCCACTGTTCCAGCGTGTATTCCACCGGCAGGTAGGACAGCGGGTCGTGGGCGCTGGTCTGGTCGGTGACGATGTCGAAGGAGACCTCGCCGGCCTTCTGGCGACGCAGCAGCTCGGGGAAGACCTCTGCGGCGTTGCCGACGTAGCCCACCGAGAGCGCACGGCCCTCGTTCTTCGCTGCGGTGACCTTGGCCAGGGCGGCGTCCAGGTCCAGTTCGACCTCGTCGAGGTAGCGCTTGCCGGCGCGCCGGCGCAGCCGCTCCTCGGAGACATCGACGATCAGCACTGCTCCGCCGTTCAGCGTGACGGCCAGCGGCTGGGCACCGCCCATGCCGCCGCAGCCTCCGGTCAGCGTCAGGGTGTTGGCCAGCGTGCCGTTGAAGCGCTTCGCGCCGATGGCGGCGAAGGTCTCGTAGGTGCCCTGCAGGATGCCCTGGGTGCCGATGTAGATCCAGGACCCGGCGGTCATCTGGCCGTACATCATCAGGCCCTCGGCCTCGAGCTTGCGGAATTCGGGCCAGGTGGCCCAGTCCCCCACCAGGTTGGAGTTGGCGATCAGCACGCGCGGCGCCCACTTGTTGGTGCGGAAGACACCGACGGGCTTGCCCGACTGGATCAGCAGCGTCTCGTCCTCCTCCAGGTCCGTCAGCGTCTTGATGATGGCATCGTAGGCTTCCCAGGAACGGGCGGCACGTCCGGTGCCGCCGTAGACGACCAGGTCCTCGGGGCGTTCGGCGACCTCCGGGTCCAGGTTGTTCATCAGCATGCGCAGCGGGGCTTCGGTGGCCCAGGACTTGGCTGTCAGCTTGGTGCCGCGCGGGGCACGGATGACGCGGGACGGATCGTGTTGGGTGAAGCTCATGTGGTGTTTCTCCTTGTCGGTGGTGCTGAATCTGGTGGTGCCCCGTGGGTTGTCGCGGGGGCGCTTCGAAGGGCAGGGGGGGGTTGGTGCTCCGGCTAGCTGCCGACTGCGGTGCCCAGCAGCGCGTGGGCCTCGGCGGCAACCAGCTGGCCGATGCGTTGAACCTCTTCCGGGTTCATCCGGTAGCTGGGTGCCACCACGGATATCGCTGCAACGGGTCCGCCGTCCACGGCCGCTCCGGCTGCCCCGAGCTGCCGCAGCGGAGCGGCGATGGCCGTGACATCGGCCTCGACTCCCTTGTCGGAAACCACGTACCCGGCATCCGGGGTGTTTCCGGCGAACACGACTCCCAGGCTTGAGCCGGCCAGCGGGACACTGCGGCCCACCCAGGAAGCGTGGCGCACCGAGTGGGTGCCCTCGGCGATGGCCAGGTACACGGCGTGGTCGCTTCCCGTGCCCTGGTGTCCGCGCACCGAAAGGTAGGCGGATTCGCCGGTCGCGTCGACCAGTCGCTGCAGTGCCGGTGCTGCCAGGTGGATCAGCGATTCGTGGCTCAACGCCTGGGCGCCGAGCTGCACGAGGCGCAGGCCGGGCCGGTATTCGCCGTCCGCGTCCTTGCGCACGAAACCGCTGTTCTCCAGGGTGCGCAGCAGGCGCAGGGCCGTGGAGGCCGAGAGTTCGGTCCCGCGGGAGACCTCAGCCAGCGATACGGCCCCGGCATCGCAAACCGCCCCCAGAAGTTGCAGGGCTCGTTCCACGGTTCGGGTTGCCGGTTCTGCCACGGTGTTCCTCCATGTTGGTGATTCGGTGTGTGGAATTGCTCCAAGGAGGGGTGCCGTTCGGCGCTCCCGGGCAAAATTCCCGCCCCAGGGGCTTGCCCCGGGACCACGTGATGCGTTTCACTTATTGAAACGCTAATTTCATCCCTTGGCAAGTGTTTGCGAGACCCGGATCACACGGAACCTCGAAAACCCCGCCTGTCAGAAGGAAAAATCCATGAATCCCAACATCACCATTTCCACCGGCGCCGTCACCGTCTCCACCGGCGCATTGCTTCCGCACGATGTCGTCAAGGTCGCCCGCCACTTGGCCCCGGTCGAGCTTTCCTCCGAGTCGCTCGCCGCCATGGCTGAATCCCGCACCGTCATCGACGCGCTGGTCACCGACACGGTCCCGCACTACGGGGTTTCCACCGGGTTCGGCGCACTGGCCACCAAGCAGATCCCGATCGAGCTGCGCGCCCAGCTGCAGCGCTCGCTGATCCGTTCGCACGCCGCCTCCTCCGGCGCGGAGGTGCCCCGCGAGGTCATCCGCGGACTCATGCTCAACCGCCTCTCCACCATGGCCACCGGCCGCACCGGCGTGCGCCCCGTCGTCGCCCGGACCTACGCCGCGCTGTTGAACGCACAGATCACCCCGGTCATTGGCGAATACGGATCGCTGGGCTGCTCCGGGGACCTGGCCCCGCTCTCGCACTGCGCCCTGGCCGTCATGGGCGAGGGCAAGGTCCGCAATGCCGCCGGCGAACTCGTCGATGCCTCCGCGGCACTGGCAGCGGCCGGCATCGAGCCGGTCGTGCTGGCCGAGAAGGAAGGCCTGGCGCTGATCAACGGCACCGACGGCATGCTCGGCATGCTACTCATGGCCGCCGCAGACCTGCGCGACCTGGTGACCATCGCGGACCTCTCCGCCGCCATGAGCGTCGAGGGCCTGTTGGGCACCGACGATGTCTTCGCCGCCGACCTGCATGCGCTGCGCCCGCACCCGGGACAGATCGACTCCGCCGCCAACATGCGCGCAGTGCTCGCCGGCTCCGCGCTGCTGGCCGAGCAGAAGGCCGGGGCGCACAAGTTCACCCGCGTGCAGGACGCCTACTCGCTGCGTTGCGCACCGCAGGTCCACGGCGCGGTGCGCGCCACCCTGGCCCACGCCGAATCCGTCGCGTCCATCGAGTTGGCTTCGGCCATCGACAACCCGGTGGTCACCGTTGACGGCCGCGTCGAATCCAACGGAAACTTCCACGGCGCACCGATGGGCTACGTGCTGGACTTCCTGGCCATCGCCGTCGCGGACCTGGCCTCGATCTCCGAGCGCCGCACCGACCGCTTCCTGGACACCGCCCGCAGCCACGGCCTGAACGCCTTCCTGGCCGACGACCCGGGGGTCGACTCCGGGCACATGATCGCCCAGTACACCGCGGCCGGCATCGTCTCCGAGCTCAAGCGCCTGGCCGTTCCCGCCTCGGTGGACTCCATCCCGTCCTCCGCGATGCAGGAAGACCACGTCTCCATGGGCTGGCACGCCGGGCTCAAGTTGCGCAAGGGCATCGACGGGCTCGCACGCGTTCTGGCCATCGAATTGCTCACCAGCTCCCGCGCCCTGGACATGCGTGACGGCGGCCTGGCCACCACCAAGTCCTCTCCCGTCATCACCGCGGTGCGCGAGGCGATCCGCACCAAGGTCGAGGGCCCGGGCACGGACCGCTTCATCTCCCCGGAAATCGAGTCCGTGTTCCAGCTGGTGACCGACGGCTCGTTGCTGGCCGCCGCGAACTCGGCCGCCGAAAGCCCACTGGCCTAGCTAGCTCCCCCGCCGCCGAACGGCAGGATCATTTGATGGAAAAGGAACGGAACCGGGCGTTGCTCCCCGGCAGCGTCGTGGCCTACTCCGGACTGCGTCCGGCGCCTTGGCGCAACGGCGGCGGGGTGACCCGGCAGGTCCTCTCGGGGAAGCTGGCCGGCAACGGATCCCTGGAGCCCGTGTCGGGGGACGACTGGGACTGGCGGATCAGCATCGCCGAGGTGGACAGCGACGGGGACTTCTCGGCATTTGGCGGGATGTCCCGGATCCTGACGGTCATCGAGGGCGAAGGCCTGGCGCTAACGATCGACGGGCTCGAAAGGTGGCTGCCGAGGTACACGGCGCTGGGCTTCGACGGCGGGTCGGCCACGAGTGCCAAGTTGCCGGCCGGGCCGATCCGCGACCTGAACCTGATGACCCACACCGGGACCGTCAACGGTCAGGTTTCCATCGTGGAACTGTCCGGGGAACACCCTGCGCGCCTGACCGGCGGCCAGGTCGGCATCCTGCTCCAGGGCGAGGCCAGACTGGCGACCGCCGATGGCCGCGAGCGGGACCTTGAACGCTACGACACCGTCGTAGGCGGCGGGGAACCAACGACAGAGATCCGCGGCAGCGGACTGATGGCCGTGCTATCGATGGAAGCGGCTTCATAAAAGGCGCCGTCAATTGGATCGGGCCGCAGCGCAACGTCACAAGCCCATCCCGCTTTTGGTTGCCGGTCCACGGCGCCGGCAACCCTGATTCCAATAACACTCATGGATTCGGCTAATCCGGTTTCACGCCGGGGCAGGCCAAGCCAGATAATGGTACCCATGCTGTCTTCTTCTCTCCTTGGCTTCGCAGGGGTCGCGCTTGTCGTGGTGTTGGCCCCGGGCCCCGACACCTTCCTGGCCCTGCGCTATGCCCTGAATCGCCCGCGCAACGGAATCGCCGCCGCGCTGGGCATGATGACTTCCATCATGGGTTGGGCGGCCCTGGCCGGTCTGGGTGTTGCGGCGCTGCTGCAGACCTACCCGGCCATCCACCAGGGAATCGCCCTCGTCGGCGGCGCATACCTGCTCTACCTCGGGATAGGTTCGCTGATCAGGGCCCAGTTCCTGGCCCGCGCGGCGGCAGCCACGGCCCGCACCACCACCCGGTCGGCCACCGTCGCCGGTACCGAATACACCTTCTTCCAGTCGGTGCGGGCGGGAATGATTTCCGCGGCCTTGAACCCGAAGCTGGGATTGCTTTTCCTGGCGCTGATGCCGCAGTTCATTCCCGTCGGATCCAACATGCTGGGTTCCGCGATGCTCCTCGGCGGGATATTCGCACTCATGGGATTTGCCTACCTGGCGTTGCTGACCGCCATCGCGGCCCGGGCCATGGCCTGGTTCAAGAGCCCGACCGTGGGCATCTGGCTGGAACGCGTTTCATCTGCGGCGTTGGCCATCATGGGCGCGGTGGTGCTCATCGGGGCATTCCGCTAGTTCCCACTAGACTTCATGTCATGACGACGACGAACCGGTCATTGGCAACCGGAACAATTCTGCATCTGACCGACTCCACCAAGCGGAAATGGGCCCAGGGGGAAGTCCGGGAAATCGCCGCCGGAAAACTGGGACCCGACTCGAACCTGTTGCCGGCCGAGGGCAAGGAATGGGATTGGCGCCTGAGCGTGGCTTCCATCGAGGCCGCCGGGGATTTCACCCCCTATGGCGGATTCGACCGAACGCTGACCGTGATTGCCGGCGAACTGCTCGAACTGACCATCGACGGTTCAGCGCATGCGGTGGAGGCTCTTCGCCCCTTGAAGTTCGCCGGCGGCAGCACCGTGGCCGCGGCACTGCCCACGGGCGACGTGCTGGCGCTGAACCTGATCACGCGCACCGGTGCGGTGCGCGGCAACGTGCGCATCGTGGAATTGTCGAAGAAGCGCGAACAGCATCTCTTCGGTGCCCAGTTCGGCGTGATGCTGCAGGGCAAGGCAACCGTGCTTCGCGGGGAATCGGAAGAACCCCTCGAGCTGCGCGACTCCGTGATCGGCGGGGAGGAAGACTCTCCACGCATCAGCGGCCGCGGCTTCATGGCCGTGGTGTCCCTCGACCTGCCGTAACGACCCGGGCCGGGGGCCGTTGAAGCCCTCGACTAGGTGTTCAGACCCGGCTTGACCGGAACGAACCCGACCGCGTTCTTCCGGTGGATGGCCTTGGCCGGCGAGCGCTTGAAGCCCTTCGCGTCCATCTTGTTCTGCAACCGGAATTCGGCCAGTGCCGCGTCATAGATCTCGTTCATCCGGCGTCCGCTGACCTCTTCCTGCGTCCCGTCTGCGAAGGTGATGCAGATGGTGAGGCTCTCCGGATAGTGCCGGCTCATCCGGACGTTTCCGTCTGAATCCTGCTTGAGATTGATCATTTGTTGCCTTCTTTCGTGAATGGATTCCCCCAGTCTCCACCAGGCATGCCCAATTTGGTCACTCGCCACCGCATGCGGCAGCAATTTTCTCGCCACATTCCCGCAGAGTCCCGAGCTTCAGGAACCTGCCTCTTGGGCAATGAAGAGCGCCCCAAGGACCGGATCCACGTCCAGGAAGCGAATGCCCTCCAGGCCCATGGCCGAGAGTGCGGTGCGAATGCGTCGCCGGTAAACCGGCTGGTGCATCCCCAGTCCACCGCCGATGATCACCGGGCCCCGGATCCCGAGGACGGTCGAGACATCCCCGAGCTTTTCGGCCACGTAGGCGATAGCATCGTCGATGATCCGGGCCGCTGCAGGGTCCCCCGACTCGTGCGCCCTGAAGACCACTTGGGACTGCTGTGCCCAATAGCGTCTGTCGGTATCTCCGTGGAACAGCCCGATGAGCTCGTCGGGCGATGCCACGCCGTTGGCCTGGAGCACGAGTCGGGCCAGCATGCCTGGGGGCTGGTTCCGGTTGGACTCTCGCAGGGTGTGCCGCACCGCTTCGCGGCCCATCCAATAACCACTTGCCTCATCCCCCAGCAGATAGCCCCACCCGCCGGCGCGCGCTTCCTGGCCTTCGGCGTTGATCCCCCAGAATGCCGAGCCCGTGCCCAGGATGACTGCCATGCCAGCGGACGTCTCACCGGCTGCAAGAATGAGCCGTGAATCGTGCACCACCTCGATGGCGGCCCCTGGCGCATGCACCTCGATCATCGCCCTCAGCCGCCGTGCATCCTCGGCGGTGTCCACGCCTCCGGCCCCGGCCACGACTCGGTCGATGCGTCCCGTGCCAAGCTCTTCAAATATCCGCGCAATGTTCCTCGTGGCCGCTTCCATGCTGACGTTCTGGACATTGGCGCTGCCCGCCATGGCCTCGGCGACGATGTGTCCATTGAGCCAACGCACGCCATGGGTCTTGGTGCCGCCGATGTCCAGGCCCACCAATGCCAGGTTTTCGGCGTACGAGGGAGTCATGATTTCCTTCCGACCGGGACGGGTCCGCCCGGGTTGAGGTTGCTCATCTTTCCTTCATTACATCACCGTCGAGCAAGCCTAAGGCGAGTTGACCCACGAGTCGGAGCCCTCGGTCCAGGACCCAGGCTTCAGTGCCATCCCATGGCGTCAGGACTTGGCTACTCCTTGGCAATCTAGTGGCAGGTCTACAGGCGGCCCGGCCGATAGACTGGCTTCTTCATTGCCGATAACGGACGGGCATGTGCGCCATGGACTACAACGACTATGAACTAATCGGCTCCGGGGTGCTGACGTTCGCTGCAGCGCTGGTGGTGACGACTGTTGGCATCTTCGTGCACATGCGCGACGGCAGCAGGGCTCTTGGGCTGTACCTGATACTGGGAGTCGCTGCCTCGATCGTTTACGGGATCTTCGCCGGGATCGTTTTCGGTGCGATCTTCGAGCCTCCGTATGTCCCGGGACTGTCGGAGGGCCGTGGGCTGGACCTGCGTGGGGTCGCCTTGATAATCGGTTCCTGGGTCGGCGGCGCGCTCGGAGTGCTGGCGACCGTCCTAACGTGGACAATTTCGACTTTCATTCGCTGGCGTCGGAAGCGGAAAACCACGGAGCCCGTGGTTGGTCCGGCTCGGCAGGTCCTTCCGGATTAGTGCCCCGCCCGCATCAAAATGGACGCCCGGCTGCAGCCGAAGGGCGACCGGCGGTCCGGCGCAGGGCGCGGAACTCCGCTGGTGATCCGTTGTTCAAGTCCTCTGAACCAGGCCACCGCCAATGCCTGTCCAAGAGCGGGCGTCCCGGTCCCAGCAGACCAAACCCGACGCCCACCCACGTCGTCTTCTCGCGCAACTTCGGGATCCATAGCCGAATCAATTTTCATTTCACGGCTGCCGCCCGATCTTGGCTCTTTGCGCGTGTTTTCAGGATGCCTACAACGTTCGATCGTTCGAGACAGGATGATGCAAGACCAGTTCAGCCAATGGAGCATGGCACCGTCGTTCCAATCGGTGGCTTGATGGACTCCCATCGAGCCGCGGTACCCGATAACCGGGCCAACTCCTGTCGATGCCTGATCGACTGTTTTCGCGATGGAGGGGGGTTGAACCACCCGTCTGAAATATCGATCGATCAGTCCCTGGTTCCCGGCATTTTCGGGCCAACACCGAAATGTCAAGGGTTTTAAATCATATGTCACAGGTAACATTCGGAAATCTTTCAGCCGCCACTAAAACCTCAATGAAGGGCCCCTCTCGCATGCCCTGGATTCCATTCAAATATCCCGGTGAAGCCGAAAATGCGCCAAAAATAAACCCATCGGTAACCTACATCACAGCATGTCGATTCACGATCCGGAAATCCCAATCCCTTTCGCGCGGTTTCATTATTTTCTATTTCCTTCTGCCCCCGGGAACGGCCCGGAAACCGCACCTCAACAGCGGATTCATGGCGATGTCCCCGGCCTGGCGTGTCTTTCAACACCTGCCGTTTAGGCGGTGTTCACTTCTCCCAACTACGTTTGCTGGACTAGCAGATGGAAATGAAGAATCCCCACGGGTCGGCCTAACGCGCCTGCTGTTGTCCGACCATGGGGAGGCGGCGAACACTCATGTTGCAGGGACCCAGTGCACACCGTGTTCACACGAAATGCGCGGCCCCGACGGCCAGAGTCAACTACCTCCCCAGGATTCGGCTATCTCCCCGATGAAAGGAGTTGGACAATGACCGCACACGCGAACAAGACCGGTAAGAAGATCGGCCAGCCGAGTCAGCTCAACAAGGTGGTGGCCAAACCGACGACAGACAAAAACTCGGTTGATGAAACCGCTGCACCTGCAAAGAACGCTGCACCCGCAAAAACCACAGCGAGCTCAAATCCGTCGGCCGCACCCGCTGCGAAAAACGCCTCGCGACAGCCTGCCGCGTCGAAGTCCGTACCGGCAAAGGCCACCGCTGCTCCGTCTGCTCGAGAGACCGCAGTGATCCCGCCCAAGAGTACGAGTGAAAAGCCCTCAGCCGCAGCTTCCAAAACCGCTCCGACGACTGACGCGGCGCCGGCGGCAAAGCCTGCAACCGCGGTGAAGACCCCCGCAGCCAAGTCCGCAGCAGCGGCGAAGGCCTCGGCGGCAAAGCCCGCCACCGCAGCAAAATCCACATCTGTCGCTCCGGCCGCGGCCACCGCCACCAAGTCGGCCGCGAAGAAGCCCGAGACAGCTGCTACCCGGAGCGTTGCGCCCGCGGCAGCCACATCTTCCGCCGCTGCCACCTCGATCGCGGCAAAGCCGTCCACCACCACCCAGACCACTGCCGCGAAGACGAATGACACCGCGCCCAAGTCCCTCGGAACGGCGACGACACCGTCCCCGATCGCCAAGTCCACCGCCGCCACCTCCAAGACCGCCCCTGCAGCAGTCAAGGCCGGCGTCGAGGCGAAGTCCACGGCCACGAAACCAGCGGCTGCCATTGCCACGGCAAGCCCTTCTGCCCCGGTTGCCGCCCCGAAGTCCGCCGCCGCCGCACCCAAGACCACCGCCGATCCAAAGCCAGTCCAGGCCGCTGA
Organism: Paeniglutamicibacter sp. ORCA_105; assembly: GCF_045798545.1. Taxonomy (NCBI): domain Bacteria; kingdom Bacillati; phylum Actinomycetota; class Actinomycetes; order Micrococcales; family Micrococcaceae; genus Paeniglutamicibacter; species Paeniglutamicibacter sp. ORCA_105. Next base: position 56,189 of record NZ_JBIXLM010000015.1, read on the forward strand.
CAAGCCAGCAGCCGTGTCCGCTCCGTCCACCCAGCCGGCCGACACGAAGCCATCCGCCAAGGCAACGGGCACCACCGAGGCCAAGCCGGCAACCAAGACTGAGCCCGCCGTCGCAACCGCGATTGCAGCCGCCAACACCCCCGCCGCGAACAAGGCGGATTCCAAGGCCACAGCCTCGACCGTTGCGACTCCGGCAGCCGACCCGATGCCGCGCGCCACCCCGTCCGGCCCCGAGGCACCCGAGGCAACCGTCGGCACCGACGCCGCCTTCGCCTCCACCGTTCCGGCCGAAACGGTCCTGCACACGGTGCGCAACATCTCCGAGGTCCGCCACTTCTTCCGCACCAACGACGTGCCGATCTTCTTCATCGGCGCCACCCCGTTCAACCTGCTGGGCCTTGACCGCTGGGTCCGGAACTTCACCTACATCAGCTACTACGATGCCTGGGACGGCGCCCACCCGCGGATCTTCACCCCCGTCCACAAGCCGTACCGCGAATTCGGCTCCGGCGAGGAGATCAACAACTGGCTGTTGCTCAACGCCGAGGTCCGCGCCCGCATGACCAAGGACCTGCGTCCCGGCACGCGGCCCAAGGTCGCCATGGTCTTCTTCGACGAGGAAACCGAGCAGATCTGCGACGAGTTGGGCTACGACCTGATCCTGCCGTCGGCCGAGCTGCGCTCCCGCCTGGATTCCAAGATCGTGACCACCGAGCTGGGCAACGAGGCAGGGGTCGCTTCGGTCCCGAACGTCCTGACCACGGGTTCGGACTGGAAGTCCCTGCGCAAGGCTGCCGACGACGCCGAACTCGGGGACGAATTGGTCGTCCAGACTCCATACGGCGACTCGGGCAAGACCACCTTCTTCATCAACGACGAGGCTGACTGGGACAAGCACAGCGCCGAGATCGTCGGCGAGGAAATCAAGGTCATGCGCCGGATCAACAACCTGCCGGTAGCTGTCGAGGCAGTGCTCACGCGCTCGGGCACCCTGGTCGGGCCGTTCCTCACCGAACTGGCCGGCCACAACGACCTGACCCCGTACAAGGGCGGCTGGTGCGGCAACGAAATGCACCCGGACGTGCTCTCCGACAACCAGCGGGCGCAGGCCACCGACCTGGTCAAGCGCATGGGCGACAGGCTTTCCAAGGAGGGCTACCGCGGCTTCTTCGAGGTCGACGTGCTCGTGGACACCGACACCGACAAGGTCTACCTGGGCGAATTGAACCCGCGTATTTCCGGGGCATCGGCCATCACCAACGTGACCGCCGGCGCCTACGCGGACGTCCCACTGTTCCTTTTCCACCTGCTCGAATACATGGACGTGGAATTCGACCTGGACATCGACGAGATCAACGCGCGCTGGGAAGCACTCTCGGGTGCCGACGTGTGGAGCCAGATGATCATCAAGGAGACTTCCGAGACGGTCGAGCTGCTCACCGCCACCCCGGCAACGGGCCAGTACTACCTTGACGCCAACGGCGCTCTGGTCTTCAGCCGCCCCGCCATGGACTGGCACATGCTGCAGAACGAGTCCGAGGCGTTCTTCCTGCGCATCTACGGCCCCGGCGACTACCGCTGGAAGGGTGCCGACCTGGGCATCTTGGTCACCAAGGGACGGCTTCAGCTTGAGCGCAACGGCTCGCCCAAGCTGACCATCCGGGCCAAGCACTTCATCGACTCCATCAGGGCCGGCTTTGCCGGCATACCGGTGGGTGGGGAAACCGCAGTGGATGCGACGGCCGGCATCGGAGTCAAAACCCAGTGGTAGCACGGCAATAAACCAGGGCGCAAGCCCTGGCCACCACCAAAAGCTGCACCGATGTAGCAATGGCAACGCCGCATTTATGCGGCAACAGAACGCTGCAATGGTGCAGCCATGGAAGGAACCAGCGTTGGACGGCACGAACCTTGATCACCACCCATCCAGGGTGGACATGCAAAATTGGCAACTGCCGCAAAACCTGCGCTGGTCCTTCCAGCACATGGCCGATTTCCTGCCCACCGCGGTGATCTCGCGGGGGCTGGAACCGGCCGTCAAACTGCCGGCCGCCCACCGCGACCTGGACTCGATCATGCTGGCCCCGGCCAGCCCCGAGGAAGCACCGATGAGCGTGGGCTCGGTCATGGGCATGAGCGACACCGACGGATGGATGCTTCTGCACCACGGCTCGGTGCTTACCGAACAGTACTTCGGGGAGATGACCGCCGACACCGAGCACCTGCTGATGTCGGTGAGCAAGTCGCTGGTCGGCGCCGTCGCCGGGGCGCTGTATGACGCGGGGATGCTGGATCCCGAGGCACAGTTGACCGACTATGTGCCCACTCTGGCGGACTCCGGCTACGCAGGGGCCACGGTCCGCCAGTTGCTGGACATGCGCTCGGGCATCGAGTTCTCCGAGGACTACCTGGATGCCGGCGCCGAGGTGCGGATGCTGGAGCAGGCGATCGGCTGGGCTCCTCCGGCGGTCCCCGGTCCCACCGGCATGTACCCGTACCTGTCGACTCTTCGACAGAAGACCGCGCACGGCGGGGTCTTCGAATACCGCTCCTGCGAAACCGACATGCTCGGCTGGATCTGCGAGGCGGTCTCCGGCTCGACCATGCCCACGCTGATGTCACACCTGCTGTGGGGCAAGATCGGCGCCGAGGCGGACGCCGTGATCGGGATCGACCAGTACGGCACCGGCATGTTCGACGGCGGGATCAACGCCACGCTGCGCGACATGGCCCGCTTCGGCTCGCTCTTCCTGAACGACGGACTCTCGGTGGGCGGCAAGCGCGTGCTGTCGACCGACTGGATCGCGCAGACACTGGCCGGGGCGCCAGACTCCCGCGAGGCCTTTGCCAACAGCCCCGGCGACAACCGGATGCCCGGAGGCATGTACCGGAACCAGATGTGGTTCCCCTACGAGGGCAACGATGTGTTGCTCTGTCTGGGCATCCACGGGCAAATGGTCTACATCAACCGCCCCGCCCAGGTGGTGGGTGTGAAGCTTTCCAGCTGGCCGCTGCCGCAGGACGCCTCCAAGCTCTTCCCCACGCTGCGCGCCTTTGACGCGATTGCCGCGGAGCTGGGCGCCCAGCCGCCGGTGCCGCTCCAGGAATTCCTTCCCCTGTTCATCCGGCCGGAGCGGGGACATCCGCATCCCGCGGCCGGAAACGCCACGTCTTGAGCATGCTTTGTGACGCCCGTGACGGGCACACCCTATGATTGGAACAGAAGTGAAAGCGCCATTGTCGAACACCGACACCGAACCCTATGCAACACCTTCCAGCGTGTGGCGGCTGCGAACCGACGCCTGGGAGTACCTTGGCTACGCGGCCAAGCAACTGTCCTCGCCCTCGAATTCACATGCCGAATCGAAATCGGGCGAAAAGGGGCTGCTGATCGAGGTCACGCGCCAGCTCCGCGTGCTTGAAGCCGTGGAAACCTACTGGGCGGTGCCCGGCAAGGCGCACCTGCTGACGCTGCGGGCGCGCATCGAGGAGGGCGACTACCCCGCCGCGCTGTCCCTGATCGAGACGGTGACCCGGGGATTCGCGCGCTTCAGGCACGAGCTCGACGACTCGCTGGCCGAGGCCGACCCCGATGCGGAGCCGCTGACCCAAGTGGTTCCGGCTGTCGCCGACCCGCGTCCGCGCTTCGAGGTCCTGGTCATCGACGATATTTCCGAGACGGTGCGCGAGGAACTCATCGCCGAAATGGCCAGCCAACGCAGGGAATCGGACGCCTTCACGTACCAGATCAACGTGGTGCCCAGCCTCGAGGACGCCCTCATCGCGGTGCTGCTGAACCCCACCATCCAGGCCTGCATCCTGCGCCCGGGGTTCGGCATCTCCGCCCGGCACCGGCCGGGCGCGGACCTGCGCAAGTTCCTCGACGGATTCGTCGATCCCGGGATCTCCGCCGTCCCACCCAGGGAGCGCGTCCTGCGGCTGGCCGACATGCTCAAGAAATTGCGACCCGAGCTCAACCTCTACATGGTTGCCGACGTGTCCATTGAGGAGCTCGCGGGTTCGGCGAACCGCCGCTTCACCCGGCTTTTCCGCCGCGAGGAATCAATGGAGCTGCACCTCTCGCTGCTGCGAGGGGTCGCCGACCGCTACAAGACCCCGTTCTTCGATGCCGTGCAGCAGCACAGCCGCAAGCCGGCGGCTGTTTTCCATGCGCTGCCGGTTTCCCGCGGAGGCTCGGTCGTCAATTCCCGGTGGATCAAGGACATGGGCGAGTTCTACGGGCTCAACCTGCTTCACGCGGAGACCTCGGCCACCTCAGGCGGCCTGGACTCGCTGCTGGACCCGCGCAGCACTATCCGCGATGCCCAGGTCCTGGCGGCGCGCGCCTTCGGTGCCCGGCGCTCGTACTTCGTCACCAACGGCACCTCGACGGCCAACAAGATCGTGCACCAGTCGATCCTGGCCCCGGGCGACGTGGTCATTGCCGACCGCAATTGCCACAAGTCCCACCACTATGCGCTGATGCTCGCCGGGGCGCAGGTCGCCTACGTGGACGCCTACCCGTTGAACGAATTCGCGTTCTACGGGGCGGTTCCGCTGAAGACCCTGAAATCCATCCTGCTTGACTACCGCCGTGCCGGGCGCCTGGACGAGGTCAAGATGGTCACGCTGACCAATTGCACCTTCGATGGCATCGTCTATGACGTCGAACGAGTGATGGAGGAATGCCTCGCCATCAAGCCGGACCTGGTCTTCCTCTGGGACGAGGCCTGGTTCGCCTTCGCCGGGTTCCACCCGATCTACCGCCGGCGCACCGCGATGGCCGCTGCCGCCGCGCTGCGCGCAAACTTCGAGGACCCCGAATACGTTGCCCGGGCCAAGGCCCAGCGGGCAGTGCTCTTCGACCCCGAGACCGGTGAACCTGCAGACGACTCCGTCTGGGTCGAAAACCGGCTGCTGCCCGACCCGGAGCTCGCCCGGCTGCGCGTATACGCCACCCAGTCAACGCACAAGACGCTCACCGCGCTGCGCCAGGGGTCGATGATCCACGTCTACGACCAGGATTTCAGCCACCTCAACGAGGTGACGTTCAACGCCGCCTACATGACCCACACCTCTACCTCGCCCAACTACCAGATCCTGGCCTCGCTGGACATCGGGCGGCGCCAGGCGGAGCTGGAAGGCTATGAGCTGGTGCAGCGACAGGCATACCTGGCCCAGTCCGTGGCCCAGATGGTGGCGCGCAACCCGCTGTTGAAGAAGTACTTCCGGGTGCTGACCACCGTTGACCTGATCCCGGAGGAGTTCCGCGAGACCCGGCGGCCGATGCCGCTGCGCGACGGGATCGCCGCCATGGACGAGGCCTGGCGCACCGACGAATTCGTGATGGACCCCAGCCGGCTGACCCTGCACATCGGGAACACCGGCGTGGACGGCGACACGTTCAAGCACAAGTACCTGATGGACATGTACGGGGTCCAGGTCAACAAGACCAGCCGGAACACCGTGCTGTTCATGACCAACATCGGCACCTCGCGCAGCGCGGTGGCCTACCTCATCGACGTGCTGGTCAAGCTGGCCGAGCACTTCGATCGCGAACGGGCGGACATGTCCCCGCGGGCGTTGGCCGCCCGCGACTCGAAGATCGCCGAACTGGTCGCTTCCCCGCCGCCGCTTCCGGACTTCAGCCGCTTCGCCGATAGTTACCGCAGTTGCGCGAACACCGTGGACGGGGACATCCGCACGGCGTACTTCACCACCTACAGGAACAACGCCTGCGACTACATCATGCCGCCGGAGTTGTTCGCGAGGGTGCGCGCCGGTGAGGAAGTGGTTTCGGCCGGCTTCGTCACTCCCTATCCGCCGGGATTCCCGATCCTGGTGCCCGGCCAGGTCTTCACCATGGAGATCCTTTCCTTCATGGCGGCGCTGGACACCCGCGAGATTCACGGGTTCGACCCGGAAGTGGGCTTCCGGATCATCAACCAGGTCCCTGCATCGGTCGCCGGGGACTAGGTTCCCACAAGGCAGGTCTCCGGCTCTCGGCGCCGGGGACCTGCCGCTCCTTGGCTTAGTCGCGCGGCCGCACCACCAGGACCGGGCAGGCGGCGTGACGCACGCACTGCTCGCTCACCGAGCCCAGCAGCATGCCCTTCAAGCCGCCGCGCCCGCGTGTTCCCACCACCATCATCAGGGCGTCGTGTGAGATCGCGATGAGGCTTTTGGCCGGCGGCGCGTGCACCGGTTCATAGGTGATCTGGACCCCGGGAAACTTTTCGGCGACAGGGTGGGCATCGCGTTCCAGTTCCTCGCGCACGGCTGCGGTGAACTCGCCCATGGCCGGGACGTACCCGAATTCCCACCCGGCCGGCCGCGGTGCGGTGGCGATGGACCACGCCCGTGAAACGACGACCGGTGCCGACAGTTTCCGGGCGAGCTCCAGGGCCATGGCCAACGCGTCTTCCGCTCCCTTGGACCCGTCGTGTCCCACCACGATGCTGCCGGCCGGAGCGGGTTCCGGTGTATGGATCGGTATGTTGAATGTTCCTTCGGTGCTCATTGCCGTTTCTCCTTGGGTCGTCCGGATTGGTTCGAGGGGGGCTCAGGGGCAGCGGCCGAGGCTATGTGTATTCGTCGTGGAGCCGATGCGCCTCGGCCACCTGCGCACGGATCTTGTCGACATCCTTGGCCTTGTTGCGGTACTTCGGTTCCATGGCCATGATTTGGGCTTCTTCCATCGTCAGCAGCCGGTAGACACGTTCGCGTTCGGCAGGGTCGGCGGTGTAGCCGAGGTCGATGTAGTCGACCGCGTGCCGCCGGGCACTGTTGATCGCTGTCTGCGCCTTTCCCGCCTTGCTCAGCAGCGAGACGACGATCGTGATGACAAGCACCCCGATGATGAAGCCCAGGGACAGTCCGGTGGAGATTTCGATGACCGGGACGGGCTGGCCGTCGTTGATGAATGGAAGGTTGTTTTCGTGCAGCGCATGGAGCACCAGCTTGACGCCGATGAAGGCCAGGATGGCTGCCAGTCCGTAGGAGAGGTAGATGAGCCGGTCAAGCAGTCCGTCCAACAGGAAGTAGAGCTGGCGCAGTCCCATCAGCGAAAACGCGGTGGCGGTGAAAACGATGTACACATTCTGCGTCAAGCCGAAGATCGCGGGAATGGAGTCCAGCGCGAACAAGATGTCGGTGCCGCCGATCGACACCATGACCAGCAGCATGGGCGTCAGCGCGCGCTTGCCGTTGTGCATGGTGAAGAGCTTGTCTCCATCGAAGTGGTCGGTCGTGTGGAGGAACCTCTTGGCCAGGCGCATCATGAAGTTGTCTGATTGGTCCGTCGCGTGGTCCCCGGGCTTGAGCAGGTTGCCGGCCGTGATCAGCAGGATCAGGCCGAAGAGGTAGAACACCCAGGCGAACGAGTTGATCAGCGCCGCACCCAGGAAAATGAACCCGGTCCTGGCCAGCAGCGAGAACACGATGCCGAAAAGCAACACCTTCTGCTGGTCCTCGCGGGGAACCCTGAAACTGGCAATGATGATCAGGAAGACGAACAGGTTGTCGACCGAAAGGGCCTTCTCCGTGATGTAGCCGGCGAAATATTCCGACCCCATGGTCGCACCGCCGAAAACGAACACCAGGATTCCGAAGATGATGGCAATCCCCACATAGATCGAGGACCAGATGGAGGCTTCCTTGAGCGTGGGGACGTGCGCCTTGCGGATGTGGAAGAAATAGTCGAAGGCGAGCAAGGCCAGGATAACGACGATGGTGATGCCCCAAATTAAGGGGGAAACTGTCATGTTTTCCTTCTTTCGGGCGGCGGTGGCGGCGGTCCCGGGACATTGCCTGGTTTTGGCATTCCGTTGCCGGGGGGCGCGCCCTCAGAGGGCCGTCTGCGGCGTCATGGAATGCCAGCAACCAAGCAAAGCCTGTGTGTCGAAACTAGCACCCCGCTAGGCTATTTGATAACCCCCCTGCACGGACGATGGCAAACGTCGTTGGCGGTCCGACGTTTTCGTCCTGGCCGCCATCCGCGCCACTTTTTAGAGCGTTCCCCCGGCGGCCTCAGGCGCGCCGGCTCCCCCGTCCGCACCGGGCTGCCCGGCATCCCCCACCGATTCGCGGGCCAGGAATGTCTCGATCTCGAAGAGACTGCTGGCCCTGCGCGCGATATTCAACAACGTGGACATCGATGCCACCTCTTCGACCTGCTCCTTGAGGAACCAAAGCATGAACTGCTCTCCCAGCGGATCGTTTTCGGCCCGGGCAGCGGCGAACAACTCCTTGATCTGCTCGGTGACCTCGATCTCCTGGGCAAGCGCAAGCACCAGCGGATCCTCCGCCGTCGCAAAGTCGTTTCGGACCTCGCCAATGCCGGGGATGACGAACTTGATGCCTCGGTCCAGCATGTACTGCACCATCATCATGGCGTGGTTCCGCTCCTCCAGGGCCTGGCGGTAGAAGTGCTTCGCCAGCCGGGGCAGGTCCTGGCCATCGAACCAGGCCGCGATCGCAATGTACTGCTGGGACGCCGCGAACTCGTTACCCAGTTGGCGGGTCAGTAACTCATTGAACTGGTGGCTCATGATGCTCTCCTGGGGTGGGTGTGCACGCGTGCGGACCCGGCGTGCCGGGAACCGGTCGGGCCGTGGTGGCGATGGACCTGTATTGAGCGTCCCCCGCCCTTGATACCCGCGTCAAGGGCGGGCGAGGTACCGGTCGGCGAACCGGTCGCAGTTCTTCGTTTTCCCTGACCGCGGAGTGCTGCTCGCCTACGTGGATTCACCGGCGATGGAAGCGGCGCAAGCCAAATACAGGACGGGATTGGCCGTCCCCGGCCTACCTCCGCGCGTTCCCCACGAAGGCGAGCAGCGCCGCGTTGACCTCAGCGGCGTGCGTCCACAGCAGGCCGTGGGGTGCCCCGTCGATTTCCACGTAGTCGGCTTCCGGCAGCAATTGCCGGAACCGGCGCGCCGTGGCATCTATGGGCAGGATATTGTCGGCCGTGCCGTGCAGGATGAGCGCCGGCTTGCCGCTGGCAGCCACCGCTGCGACGTCCTCGCGAAAATCCTCGATCCAGGAGGAAACCACGGCGTAGGAGGCCACCGGCGCGCTCGAGACAGCGGTGTTCCAGTTCGCTGTGACGACTTCCTGGCTGATCCGCGACCCCAAGGTGTCATCGAGGTTGTAGAAATTGGAGAAGAAGTTCGTGAACCAGGCGAAGCGGTCACCTTGGGCCGTCTCGACGATACCGTCGAAGACTTCCTGCGGCACGCCCTCGGGATTGTCGTCCCGCTGCACGAGGAATGGCTCCAGCGAAGCCAGGAAGGCGAGCTTCGCGACGCGCTTGTGCCCGAACGTGGACACATAGCGTGCCAGTTCGCCGGTGCCCATGGAGAAACCAACCAGGATCGCGTCGTTCAGGTCGAGGTTTTCGAGCACCGTGTTTAGGTCGGAGGCGAAGGTGTCGTAGTCGTACCCCGAGCCGACCTTGCTCGATTGGCCGAACCCGCGGCGGTCGTAGGTGATGACGCGGAAGCCCGCGTCGAGCAGGACACGGGTCTGGCGCTCCCAGCTATGTCCGTCGAGCGGGTACCCGTGGATGAGCACCACCGGCTGTCCCTGACCCTGGTCCTCGTAGTAGAGGTCGATTGACGTGCTGTTTTCGTTGCCAACGCTGATGAATCCCATGGGGGAATACCTTCCATTCGATGCCGCGTGCGATCACGTTCCTGACCTGTCACTCACGCTAGAGAACCGTTGTTGCCATTTCAAGCACCCGTGGCGACATGACCAGGCGCGAAGCCCACGGGCGCAAACGCGAGACGACGGACCCTGCCGGCGACGCGCGGGTATGCTGCATCGAACTGGACGGGCCCGGCTCCGGTAGGCCTTAGCCCATTCGGCGCTTCCGCATCCACGGCCGGAGGCCTCGCCTAGTGGGTTTCGGGACGGTGCTCCGATGCCGCCGCGTGTTGCTCGGCGATCAGGTATTCCTTCACTGCCTGGGCAGGCACGCGGTAGGAACGGCCGAAGCGCACGGCGGGCAATTCCCCCGAATGCACCAACCGGTATACCGTCATGTTGGATACCCGCATGGCCTCGGCGACCTCTGCCACGGTCATGTAGTGGGCATCCTCGAACCCCTTGAGATCCACCATGGTGTTTCCTCCCCCAATCATTTTGTATTTCATCCCCAAATGAAACTCCCAATGCAGTGCACCACTCCAACCACTTGTGCAACGTGGTTACCATGCTAGCCACCAGGCACCGACGGCACCATGGAAATGACATTGCATTTGGGCTACGGTTCCCACCTCAGGGAAGCAGCGTCTGCGCAACGACCGCGTGGGGACTCCGTGGCCGGATTATCCGGCCTCGCTGCCGCTATGGATACACCTGCACTGCGGTGCTTCAATGGGTCCATGACGCACAAGGTGCAAGCCGACTACCTGGTGGTCGGAGCCGGCGCGATGGGCATGGCGTTCGCGGATGCGTTGATCGACCATGCCGACGCGCGCGTGGCCATTGTCGACAGACGCCACGGTTCCGGCGGGCATTGGCTCGATGCCTATCCCTTCGCGCGCCTGCACCAGGCCTCCGCATTTTACGGTGTCGCCTCCACGCTGCTCGGCGACCGCCGGGTGCAACAGCACGGTCCGGAAGCAGGCCTTCACGAACGGGCCGATGTCTCGGAGATCTGCGCCTACTACGCCCACATCCTGGCCGACCGGATGCTGGGCACCGACAAGGTCGAGTTCTTCAACAACTGCGAGTACGTTGCCGGCCGGCAGATCGTCTCGCATATCTCCGGTCGGCGGACCGAGGTGCCATCGCAATGCCGGATCGTCGACGCACGGTACCTTGCACCGGACATCCCGTCAGTCACCCCGCCGCGCTTCGACATCGCGGACGATGTCCGCGTGATTCCGGTCAACAGCCTGGCCCGCACCATGGAGGCGCCGAGCCAGTATGTGATCGTGGGATCGGGCAAGACGGCAACCGATGCCTGCATCTGGCTCCTGGCCCACGGCGTGGACCCCGCAGCGATCTGCTGGGTGAGGCCACGCGATCCCTGGATGCTCAACCGTGCTGTGGTCCAGCCGGAACCGGCGGTGTTCCTCGGCATGGCCGCCGACACCATGGAGGCATCCGCCGCCGCGACGTCGCTCGAGGACCTGTTTTTCCGGCTGGAAGACGCCGGCATCATGCTCCGCATCGACCGGTCGGTCACCCCGACGATGGCCAAGACTCCGACGCTGGCGACCTGGGAACTGGAGAAACTGCGCACCATTGAGCACGTCGTGCGGCTCGGACATGTCCGGGCGGTCCAGCGGGGGCGCATCTCGCTCGAGGACGGCACGGTCTCAATGGCCAAGGACGCGCTCGTGGTGCACTGTGCCGCCTCTGGCCTGCGATACCCGCCGACCATCCCGGTCTGGGGGCCCTCGGCGATCACGCTGCAGCCGATCCGGGCCGGGTTCCCGTGCTTCGGTGCAGCGCTGGCCGGCTATGTGGAAGCGACCCGCGACGACGACGCGGAAAAGAACCGGCTCTGCCCATCGACCCCGTATCCCAACACGCTTGCCAGTTGGGCGACCATGCAGATCCTGGGTACCCGCGCGGCGAAATCCTTCGGATCGGAACCCGACATCAAGGCCTGGGCCGACGCCGTGGCGCTGAACCCGGCGCGGGTTCCGCCCGAGGAAGGCAGGTTGGCCGAGGTGGATGATGCGCTCTCCCGCCTGAAGACCCAGGTTCCCCTGGGGGTTGCCCGGTTGGCGGAGCTGGTCTGAGCTTCGGCGGAAACAATATGATCCGTGCGGCCGGCGCCGTCGTTGAAGGCCGGGTGGAACGCCGGTCCCCGCTCAAGCGCCGGTTCGAGGGCGAGGGTCCAATGATGTGTTAGCTCGATAGCTCCTGTTCCAAGGGCACCGGCGCCGAGGCGGTCTCGACCTCCACCAAAAGCGCCGCGGCGATGGCGTCGAAGGCGCGCAAGGTGGGGAACAGCCTGGCGGGATCCTGCGGGACCGGCCAGGTGGAAAGCTTCACCGCCACCACCTGGGCGGGGCGGTTGATGTAGACCATCTGCCCGTGGATGCCCAGGCAAAGGACGACGTCGTTGCCCTCGTAGGGGAACCACATCTGGTTCCGGTACATCCCGCCGGGCATGAGGTTGTCGACAGGGCTGTCGGCGAAAGCGTCGCGGGAGTCCGGCGCCCCGGCCAGGGTCTGCTCGATCCACTCGGACGAGAGCACGCGCTCACCGGTCAGGGAGAGGCCATCGTTGAGGAAAAGCGAGCCGAAGCGGGCCATGTCGCGCAGCGTGGCGTTGATCCCGCCGTCAAAGACCGCGGTGCCGAACTGGTCTATGCCGATGGACGCATCGGATTCGGCACCGAGCTTGCCCCACACCAGGTCCGACAGCAAGGTGCCCATCGGCAAGCCGGATACGGCCTCGCAGATCCAGCCAAGCATGTCCGTTTCGCAGGAGCGGTATTCGAAGACGCCGCCATGGGCGGTCTTTCGTTCCAAGGTCCGCAGGTACGGGTACATGCCCTTGGGCCCGGGCGCCTTGGCGGGCGCCCAGCCGATGGCTTGGTCCAGGATTCGGATTCCTGCGGCAGGGTCCAGGTAGTTCTCGGAGAAGTCGATGCCGGAGCGCATGTCCAGCAGCTGGCGCACCGTGGCCCCGGCATACCCGGTCTCGGCGAGTTCGGGGAGGTAGTCGGTCAGCTGCCCTTCAGGATCCAGGATTCCGGAGTCACACAGCGCCCCGGCGACCGCACCGACCAGTGACTTGCTCACGGACATCAGCAGATGCTCGGTATCGGCGGCCATCCCTCCGAAGTACTGCTCGGTGAGCACCTGGCCGCGGTGCAGCAGCATCCATCCATCGGTCTCCGTGGTGGCCATGACCGAGCCCACGCTCATGTGAACTTCCCCGGCAAAGGCCGGCGGCAGGATGACGGAATCCAGGTCGCGATGCCCTTCCGGAAGCTGCGCCACCGGACCTTCCCCCCGGGAAACGCTCGCCGTGGGCAGGATCTCGGCCATGTGCTGGAAGGCCCACCGCTGATTCTCGGGCAGCCGCCAGCTGTTCATGTCCACCGGTTGTGCCGGGAATTCCGGGTTCGTGTTGTTCATGGGAGGAAGCACCTTTCAGTTGCTACACCGTTTGTTCGTATGGACATTACCACCGGGAGATCTCCCCCGTCCCGATTTGTGCATCCTCCCAGCCGAGTCGATGGCCAACGTGACGCGAGGCGGGAGGATCCCGAGACAACACTGTCGCAACGACCCGGTCATGCGCCGGCGATCGGCGGTTCAATATCGTTCCGAAGCGGTCACAGCCGTCAGTGGAAAGGCCCAGGCCACGGAGCGTGCCGCCGTGAAAAGGGACATTGGGCCCTCTTTCGGGACAAACCGCGTGGCTCCCTGCCAATTGGCTGCACGCCAAAAAGGTATGCAATAGGCTTTTAAATGTTGGAATCGCCAGCGAGCGTCAAGTCAACCCAGAGATAGGGCCAGAAAAATGATCGGATTCATCGTCGCGGGACTAGCCATTGGTGCCCTCGCTCGACTCATCAAGCCGGGCAAGCAAAACCTAAGCCTGCTTGTCACTCTCTTGCTTGGACTTGCCGGTTCGGTCATCGGCGGGGTCATCGCGAACCTGCTGGGCACCGGCGACATCTTCGAGCTCAACGTCGTCGGATTCATCGTCGCCGTCGTTGCAGCGGTGCTCCTGGTCGGCGTTGCCGAAGGCCTGTCGGGGCGCCGCAACTCGGTTCGCTAAGCGAAATGGCAGCGTTGGGCCTTGCGAATACAACGCCGGAAAAGGCATCTGCCCCCTGAGTACATCGGTGCAGGTGTCTTTTTCGTATCGCAACCAGTTTCCCGGCCGATAGGATGTCGGAATCGGTCACGGGGATCACACTGTCATCGTTCACTGCCTACCGGGGGAACACACCATGGAAACCGCGCGCATCTTCGAGTCAATCGTGATTATTTTCAACCCGAACAGCACGGGGAATGCCCCCAAATTGGCCGAAGAACTGAGGGACCGGTTGGTTGGCCTGCTCCCCTACCGGGCGCGCATCATCCTGCAGCCCACCGAACATGCAGGCCATGCCGTCGAGCTGGCCCGGGAGGCCGCCGCCAACCACGCCAACGTGCTGGTCGTTTCCGTCAGCGGGGACGGGGGCTACAACGAGGTCGTCAACGGGGTCATGCAAAGCGGCAACCCGGACGCCGTTTGTGCCGTCATGGCCGCCGGCAATGCCAATGACCACCGCTCCAGCATCGGCACCAAGCCCCTCGAGGAGGCCATTGCCGAAGGCCGCGTGCGGAGGATCGATCTGCTGCACATCACCACGGGAGAGGACGGTGATCTTCCCGGGGAATACGCGCACTCCTACATCGGCTTCGGACTCACTCCGGTGGTGGCCATCGACCTGGAAAAGGGCAGCAAGGGAGCGCTGAAGGAAATGGTCACCGTGGTCCGCACGTTCTCGAAGTTCAAGCCATTCGGGATGCGCCATCCAAACGGACAACACCAGAAGCTGGACAGCCTGGTCTTCGCAAACATCCCCGAGATGGCGAAGTACGCCACGCTCAGCGAGGCCGATGACCAGCCCCGCGACGGGAAATTCGAGGTGATCCTCCTGCCCCACCAACCCAAGTGGCGTGTCCTGCTGACCGCCGCACGCGCCGCAACGAAGGGGCTGGGAGACCAGCCGAGCACCGACAATTACGAGTTCACCACGCTCAAGCCGATACCGTACCAAATCGACGGCGAAGTCAGGAGTGCCGAAGCCAATACCGTGGTCCGCGTGACCAGCGTGCCGCGCGCCCTGCCGATCGTCGGCTAGCGGCGCGGCCGGTGCCGGGCATCCTGGCTTATGGCGCCGGACAGTTTACGCGGCCGGGCCCAGCGTTGTCCCGGGCACGAAGTCGCCGGCGAACTTTTCGTGTCGGACCTCGGTGCCGCCCGGGTTGCTCATGAGGTTCTCCAGGATCTCGACGCCGCGTTCGGCGACCCGCTCCACCGGGATGCGCAGGGTAGTCAATCCGATCAGGTCGAGACCCGGGATGATGCCGTCGCAACCCGTCACCGAAATGTCACCCGGAACATCCAGCCCGGCGGCACGGGCGGCGCGCAGGAAGATCATCGCGCGGTTGTCGTTCGGGAACATGGCGGCAGTGGCCCGGCCGTCGCGTGCCAGTTCCAGGATGCGGTCGATGCCGGCCTCCGGCTGGCCGAAGGCGTCGGTCTCGACCCGGTGGACCATCATCCCGCGGCCTTCAAGATGGACGGCCATGGAGCTGCCCCGGCGGTTCTCCGCGGTGGATACCCGGGCGGATGGAATCAGCACCGCGACGGACAGGTGTCCGGCGGCGGCGACCTTGTCGGCCAGCGTCGCGCCATGGACGTCCTCGTCGTAGGAAATCCCGTGGATCCGGGGATGGTTCTCGATCCGGCCCACCGACACCACCGGCACGCTGTCCAGGAACGGTTCCAGGTCGACGGCCTTGATCACGCCGGTGGAGACCAGCAGCCCGCCGACGCGCAGGCCGAGCATGCGGCGCAGTGCCGCGAGCTCGTCCTCGACCCCGACCTTCCAGTGCGGCACTGCAGTGATGAGCTCCAGCCCGTGGTTGCTCGCCGCTTCCTGCACGAGTGAGTGCAATTGGCCGTACGCAGGATTCCGCGGGTCCCGCAGCAGCAGGCCGACCAGGTCGGACTTGCGCTTGGAGAGTCCCTGCGCCATGGCATTGGGCACATAGCCGAGTTCGCGCACGGCCTTGAAGACCTGTTCCCGTGTTTGCGGCGAAACCGGCGGGTTGCCCACCAGCACCCGGGAGACGGTCGCACGAGAGACGTTGGCTGCCCGCGCAACGTCCTCCATCCGGACTTTCAGGCCCTCGCGCCGCACCTCCGCGACCACGCGGGAGCGGGATTCCTCCATCGTCCGTGCCCTCGGTATTCCGGGCATGCTCCGCTCCCCTTCCCCTGCTTCACTAGGTCCAATCCTCATCTTATGGCCATTTCCCCGGCGTTCCGGGCCGACTCCGCCTGCCGTCGGTCGCGGTAGGGAACCAGCAAGCCGGGCCAGTCGGTCTGGATCACGTCGGCACCCAGGCCGATCAGCTTGCCCCAGCCCTCGTCCGGGGCTCCGAGCACGGAGGTCTCGTCGTCGAAGCCCGCGAAGAGCGGAACCCGGTTGCTCAGGTTGATAGCGTTGAGCAGGGCGAACAGGCCCTGCCCGTGCAGCCACCGGATGTATCCGGGTTCGACGAACTCATGCTCAGGTCCCGGGGCGATCAATTCCATGCCCACGGTGTTGATGCCTTCGGTCGCCAGCACCTGGAGCACCTCCTGGTGGGACCTGACGATCGGTGCGTACGGATACTTCACCGGGTGCGCGGCGAGCAGGTCCAGCAGCTCCGCTTCGACGGGCGACTTGAACAGCAGACGGCCCGGTTCCGGCAATAGGTCCAGGTACGGCAGCAGCCGTGGCCAGGAACCCCAGGAACGGTCCACGTTGAACAGGGTCTTCGGGTGGGCGCGGAGCACGTCTTCCAGCTTGGCCACCCGCAGGGGCTCCCCCGGGTGCGAGCACCATTTGTAGCCCAGCTCCAGGATCCGGTCCGTGGAGAGCGTGCGGATGTTCTCGGCAATGCCGAAGTGCATTGCTTCGTAGCCGTCGTGGAACAGGAAGAAGTCCCCGTCGGTGGATTCGATGACATCAATCTCCACCATGTCGGCCCCCTGGGCCAGGGCTGCGGCGACGGCGGGCCCCGTGTTCTCCGCTATGCTGCCCAGCCCGGTGCCACGGTGCACCGCGACCAGGGGGCTTCGCCGTACGAAGGCGGCGTTGAGCGGCTCGTTGATCCGTGCGTAGGTGCTCTGTCCAAACATGTCAGTTCCTCGGGGTTATTGTCGCGGCGGTTTGGGTTGGGGTGTCCGCCGGTGCCGTGGCTTTCGCCCTTTTCCTGTGGCTCCCGGTCGAGGGCCGGCCGTAGACCAGCCACATGGTGGTCGCGGTGATCAGCATGAGCAGCACGGTGTAGACGAAGGTCAGTGCCGTGCCGTCGTTAAGCGTGTCCTCCGCGGTGGCGTTCTTGATGACGATGCCCAGCGGCTGGTAGAGCGGGTGGGAGACGAACACGGCGGTGTCGTAGTCATCGAGCAGGCTGTTGAAGTTCAGCGCCGCGATGGCCGCCGCCGTCGGTGCCACCACGGGCAGCAGCACCAGCCGGAAAGTGGTCAGCGGGCCTGCCCCGAGGATCGCCGCTGCCTCCTCGAGCTGGTCGGGGACGCCGGTGAAAGCGGCCTTGAGCATGCGCAGGGTGAACGGGATCTTCAGGATCACGTAGGTGATGCCCAGCAGCGCCACCGTCCCGGTCAGCACTACGTTGCCCATGATCCAGCTGCTGTGGTCGTAGGCGATGATCAGCCCCAGGGCAATGAGCGTCGAGGGCAGGATCCACGGGATGTGCAGCACGAACTCGATGCAGGCACTCACGCGGTTGCGGTACTTCTGCAGCAGGCGCGCCACGAACAGCATTCCTGCCACCACGGTGATCGAGGCGAACGCGCCGTAGCCGATGGAGACCAGGAACGGCCAGAAGGCCTCGTAGTCGGTGAACACCAGCTCGTAGTTTGCCAGCGTGAAGCTCTCCCACGACAGGGTCCCGGAGCTGATCGCCGAGGCGCTGGTGAAGGAGAAAACCACGATCAGCAACGGAGGCAGCACATAGACGGCCAGCAGCAGGTAGGCGGCGGCGTGGACCCCGGTGTTGGCCCACCGATTCTCGATTCGCTGCTTCTTCAGCGCCGCCGGGGCCTTGGACACCGCGAAGTAGGTGCCGCCCTTCTCCATCCGGTTCAGGATCCCCAGCAGGAGAATGGTGGAGACCCCGAGCACGATGGCCAGCGTGGCGGCCAGGTCGCGCGAAGACGGGGAGTTGGCGAAAGTGAGGATCATCGGGGTGATGGTCTGGAATTCGGTGCCGCCCAGGACCTGCGGCGCTGCCAACGCACCCAGCCCGCCCAAAAAAGTCAGGATGGTGATGGCGTAGAGCATGGGGCGGATGGTGGGCAGCACGATGGTGAGCAGCACCCGCCAGGTGGAGGCGCCCATCATCTTGGCCGCCTCGATGGTTTGGAAGTCAACACGCGCCAGTGCATTGGTCATGAACAGCAGGTGGTTGCCGGTTCCGGCCACCGTCATCACGAACACCACGGCGGCCATGCCGGTGAACCAGGCCCGATCCATCTGGGGGAATGCGCCGGCCAAAAGGTTGGTCACGAAGCCGTGCTCTCCGTAGATGATTTTGTAGCCGGCCACCTGGACGATGCCGCCGTAGATGAGCGTCGTCGCATAGCCCAGGTAGAGGAAGCGGGCGCCCCTGATGTCGAAGTAGCGGGTCGCCAGCACGATGAAGACGCCCACCAGGTTGACCGTCACCGAAAGCACCACGGCCAGCAGGAAGCTGTTGCGCAGCGAGTCCATGGCCCGTTGCGAGGAACCCAGCCGTTCGAAGGCGCGGAAGCTCGGTTGGCCGCCGGGCACGAAGACCTCGCCCAACAGCCGCAGGTTGGGCCACACCAGGAAGGCGGCCGAGAACCACAGCAGCACGACTGCCACCACGATGAACAGCGGCGAGCGCAACATCTTGCGCACCGAGGTGCTCATCGGGAAGCCTCCGCGAGCAAGGACGCTTGCTCCGCTTTTGCCTGTTCCGTTGCGGTGCCTGCAGGCGCATACTGCAGCACGTCCGCCGGATCGATGCCCACGAGAACCGGGTCGCCCGCCGCGAAGCCGGGGTGCCCGCTCTCCTGGAGCATGCCCTTGACCACTCCCTGGTCACGTCCTGCCAGCTGGACCCGGTAGCTGCTGTAGACCCCGTGGTACTGGCGCGAGAGCACGGTGCCCGGCAGCATGAGCCGCCTGCCGTTCCCACACGAGACGTCGTCCGGGGTGTGCAGCCCCACCTTCTCGACGCGGAGGTACGACGGCGAGCGGGCATCAAGCGCGCCCGTTCCTGCACTGACGCGTGCGTTCTCCGCGAGGGAGGTAACGGTTCCGGCGGCAAGCCGGTTGACGTCGCCGATGAAGTTGCAGACGAACTCCGTCGCCGAACGCATGTAGACCTCCTGCGGGGTCCCCACCTGCTCGATCCGGCCCTTGTTCATCACGGCGATCCGCGTGCTCATGGTCAGCGCCTCGTCCTGGTCGTGGGTGACGTAGACGGTGGTGATGCCGAACTGCTCCTGCAATTCCTTGAGCTGGCCCCGCAGCTGGTGGCGCAGCTTGGCATCCAGGTTGGACAGGGGCTCGTCCAGCAGCAGGATCTTGGGGCGCAGCACCAGGGCGCGGGCGATGGCGACGCGCTGCTGTTGGCCGCCGGACAGCTCCGTCACGCCCTTGCCTAATTGTTTGCCGTCCAGTTCCACCGCCGCAGCGATCTCGTCCACGCGCCGCATGGTCTCGGCCTTGGAGACTCCGGAAACCTTCAGGCCGAAGCCGATGTTCTCGCGGACCGTCATCGTGGGGAACAGCGCATAGTTCTGGAAGACCATGCCGATCTGGCGGCGCTGGCTGGGCAGGTGGGTGACTCGCTTGCCGTCGATGTGGACATCACCCGCGGTGGGATCGATGAACCCGGCCAGCGTGCGCAGGGCGGTGGACTTGCCGCAACCGGAGGGGCCGAGCAGGGTGAAGAACTCGCCTTCCTCGATTCTCAGGTTGAAGCCGGGGAGCGCTTGAAAGTCGTCGAAGACGACGTCGATGTTCTCATAATTGATCATGGCAATGGTCCTGTTCTCGGGGTTCCCAGGTTTCCCCCGGGCTCCGCGAGAGCGGGGAATTCCTACTTCCGGTACTCGAGTTCGATCTTTTCGACCCAGGCGTCGATGTTTTCGGCCACCAGCGCCCAGTCGATGTCCTGCGGGGTGAAGGCGTCGGTTTGCGCGATGGCCTGCTGGTCGGCGTCCGCGACGGCCTTGGTGTTGGTCGGCGCGGTGAAGAACTCGTTGGACCAGTCGGCCTGCACCTTGGCGCTGCCGAACCAGTCAATGAAGTCCTGAGCGGCCGCGGCCTGATCGGTGCCCTTGACCATCGCCACGTGCTGGACGGAGAACGGCACGCCGATCTCGGGCTGGACGGCCGTGGTCTTGACCCCGTACTCGGCCTCGCGGCTGTTCTTGCCGGCGAGCCACATCTGGCCGGCATCCACGGTTCCTGCCTTCATCCGTGCGTACAGGTCCTCGCCCTTGACCGCGGTGTTGCCGTGCTCGAAGTAGGCGGCCATCTGGTCCCAGCCCTCCTGGCTGATGCCCAGCTCGCCGTTTGGATCGGCGTAGCGGGCCAGGATGCCGGAGTACACCATCTGCGTGGTCGCCCCGGTGGAAGCCAGAGGCACCTCGTAGCGTCCCTTGAACTCGTCCTTGGTCCAGAGGTCGGTCCAGTCCTTGGGGGCGTCGGCGGGCTTGTACGCGGCATCGTTGACCACCAGCATGATCGGCTCGCGGACGATCGGCCAGAACGTCTTGCCTTCTTCGTCGCCCATCGCCGCGTCGACCTCGCCTGACCAGGCCGGGGTGTAGGGCTCGAGCACATCTTGGGCCTTGAGCTTCTCGAAGTACACGTTGTTCATACCGAAGGTCACATCCGCAATCGGGTTGTTCTTCTCGGCACTGAGTCGGTTCATCACGTCGCCGCCGCCAAGGTCGACCAGCTCCAGGTCGAATCCGGCTTCGGCGGCCTGGGCCGTCAGCCAGTCGCCTCGCCCGTCGGAGACGGAGTTGCTGTAGACCACCAGGGTCTCGCTGCTTCCCCCGGCCGAGGCCGAGTCGGACCCCGGCGCGCAGGCGGTCAGCAGGATCGATCCGGCGACCAGGGCGGACGCCGTGGTGAGGATGCGTTGTTTGGTGAATGGTCGGACATTCATGGGGTAGCTCCGTCTTCTTGGGCTCGATGGATGTTCCACAGTCGGGATGAACGCGCGATCATACGTGAGCAGACTTTTCCCCGCACCGTCTTAATTTGTGGGATGCATCCGGATGAACGCGCGTTCATCAGCAAGTGTGCAGGCGGCGTTCAACCGGGTGACCAATATCGGGTGAACCGGAAATGAACAGGTCACCGAAAGGACTATTGCTTCCGTCACCTGCGGTTAGGCTGGGAACGACTTTTCTCCGCTCCGCACCTTAGTAGGAGCGATTCCGATGAACCACCGCACACTGACCGCAACCGCCTGCCTCTTGCTGGCGCCTCTCGGGCTGGGCCTCACCGCACCGGCTCTTGCCGCGCCCTCCCCCGGCGCGGGTTCGGACACCAACCTGTCCTTCCAGCAAATCAAGAACGAGCTGGCGAACCATTCGCCGTCCGCCAAGCTGCTGGTGGCCGCCCACCGCGGCCAGTGGCGCGAAGCCCCCGAGAATTCCCTCGCAGCCATCGACCTGGCCATCCAGGACGGGGCAGAGATCGTGGAGATCGACGTACGCCTGACCAGCGACGGCGTGCCAGTCCTGATGCATGACACCACAGTGGACCGCACCACGGACGGCAAGGGCCGCGTGGAGGAAATGACCCTGGCCGAGATCAAGCAGTTGCACCTGCGCGAGGGCTTGGGCAGCAAGAAGGCCACCGTCACCAACCACTCTGTCCCGACGCTCGAGGAGGCCATGGCCGTGGTGAAGAACCGGGCAATGGTGAATCTGGACAAGGGCTGGGACTACCGCGAACAGATCCTGCCGGTCCTCAAGGCTACGCGGACCGTGGACCACGGCATCTTCAAGGGCAGCCCCACTGTCGACGCCGCCGAGGAATTCATGGCCCGCGACAGCCGGATCCAGTACATGCACATCGTGAACGACGCCACCGCCAGGCAAGCCTTCGCCTTCGAAGGCCGGCAGCCCGTGGCGGTGGAGGTTGTATTCGATTCCGTCTCCGATGCCCAGGCCCAGCCCGATTACCTGGAAAAGCTGGCCGGCCAGAGCCGCGTGTGGGTCAACTCCATGTGGAACTCGCTGGCAGCGGGGAACACTGACGAAGCCGCACTCCGTCAGGATCCCGCGCTCGGCTGGGACAACCTCGTCACCAATTACGGGGCCACCATGATCCAGACGGACAACGTGGAAACCCTCGACTACTGGCGCGATGGCGGTTCCCTCGAACTCTGGGACCGGCAGCCCGGTACCAACACCGTCCGCGTCCAGGCCGAGGACTTCCTCAGCGGAGCCGAAAACCACGGCGAAACCGACGAGAACAAGTGCCTCGAGCGGACCCTGCGCCCGACCGAGACCGTCGACGCCTGCAACCTCGACGGCGCCAACATCCTCCAGTACATCCGCGACGGCGAATGGGTGACCTACGAAGTCGACATCACCACACCGGGCCTCTACGCCGTTTCAGGACGCGTTTCCTCCGACGTCGAACCTGCCGGCACTGTCATGCTGGACTGGGGATCCACCCGGGAGGAACCGGTCGCCATCAAGAACACGACGCATAACCGGAACTTCGAACGCCAGGAATGGGACCAGCGCTACCTTGAGCGCGGAACCCACCGCTTCACCGTGCACTTCACGGCCCCGGATTACGTCTCCTTGGACGACATCCAGTTTGACCGCGCCATCGGCTAATTGATCGGTCCGGGCTTTCAACCGCAAAGTGTCGGCACCACCCCATAAGGTGTGCCATATCTGCACCAGTGGCAGGGATCCCCGGAAAGGCGGTGAAACATGGGTAAACCGTCCAAGCCGTCAAAGGCTGCGCTTTCCAAGGCCGGATCCAAACTTGCCTCGGATTCTTCGAGCAAGTTCGCCAAGTCCAAGGCCGGATCGACGCTCGGCAAAGGCTAGGCAATCAAATCGTGTTCGCGGTTCGCTTGCGCCTGCTTAACCCAGGATCGCCTGCACTCCCCCAATCTGGGGAAGTGCAGACGATCTTTTGGTTGACCTTTAGCGGCTGGCGACGAAGGCCTGCACGCAGGCCTCGATGTCCTCGGCCGAGTGCGCGGCCGAGAGCTGCACGCGGATGCGCGCGGCGCCCTTGGGCACCACCGGGAAGCTGAAGGCGGTGACGAAGACACCGTGCTCCAGCATCTTCCCGGCAACCTCGGCGGCCTTGACGGCATCGCCGAACATCACCGGGATGATGGCGTGCTCGCCCTCGAGGAGGTCGAAGCCCTCCTCGGTCATCCGTCGGCGGAAGAGCGCGGCGTTGGCGAAGAGCTTCTCGCGCAGCTCCGCCGAGCCCTCGACGAGCTCGAGCGCCTTCAGGGTTGCCGCGACGATGGCCGGGGCCAGCGAGTTGGAGAACAGGTAGGGACGTGCTTTCTGGCGCAGCATCGCCACGATCTCCCCGCGGCCCGAGACGTATCCGCCCGAGGCGCCGCCCAGGGCCTTGCCGAAGGTCCCGGTGTAGATGTCCACACGGTCAGAGACACCCGCGTGCTCGGGGGTGCCGGCGCCGGTGGCGCCCATGAAGCCCACCGCGTGGGAGTCATCGACCATGACCAGCGCGCCGTACTTGTCCGCCAGATCGCAGATCTCTGCCAGCGGTGCCAGGTATCCGTCCATGGAGAAGACGCCGTCGGTGACGATGATGGTGCGCCGGGCGCCCTTTCCGTCGTTCATCGCGGCCGCTGCCTGCAGCTGGGTTTCCAGGTCCGCCATGTCCTGGTTCGCGTAGCGGAAGCGGGCCGCCTTGGACAGGCGGATGCCGTCGATGATCGAGGCGTGGTTCAACGCGTCGGAGATGATGGCGTCGCCAGCGCCGAAGAGCGATTCGAAGACGCCCCCGTTGGCGTCGAAGCAGCTGCCGAACAGGATGGTGTCCTCGGTGCCCAGGAACTTGGAGACCTCGGCCTCGAGTTCCAGGTGCAGGTCCTGGGTGCCGCAGATGAAGCGGACCGAGGCCATGCCGAAGCCGCGGGAATCCATGGCGTCCTTGGCGGCTTGGATGATGCGCTCGTCGTCGGCCAGGCCCAGGTAGTTGTTAGCGCAGAAGTTCACGACCTTCTTGGCCGCGGCGCCGAGCTCGCCGGCTTCGATGCGGGCGGACTGGGCCGAGTCGATGTGGCGTTCGGACTTGAACAGGCCGTCGGTGCGCAGCTGCGCCAGTTCTGAGGCCAGCTCGTCTTTCATGGTGGTGTACATGTGCTTCTCCTGGAAGTCGCGTCGAAGGGGGAAGGAGGCTTGGGGAAGTTTAGAAGACGGTCCAGTCCAGGACGACCTTGCCGCCGTGGCCCGAGCGGGCTGCGTCGAATCCGGCTTCCCATTCGGTGGCCGGCAGGAAGTCGGTGACCACGGAGGAGATGCGTTCACGCAGCACCGGGTTGGAGGTGAGCATGGCGCTCATGGCGTACCAGGTCTCGAACATCTCGCGGCCGTAGATGCCCTTGAGCGTGAGCATGTGGGTGACGACCTTGCCCCAGTCGATGTCGATGGAGCTGGAGGGCAGGCCCAGCATGGAGATGTGCCCGCCGTGGTTCATGTTCTCGATCATCTCAGGCAGGGCCGTGGGGTGTCCGGACATTTCCATGCCGAAGTCGAAGCCCTCGAGCATCCCAAGCTCGCGCTGGGCGTCCTTGATGCGGGTCTTGGACACGTCGATCGCCAGGTCCACGCCCATGCCGCGGGCCAGTTCCAGGCGCTCGGGCGACACGTCGGTGATGGCGATCTTGCGGGCCCCTGCGTGGCGGGCGACGGCGACGGCCATCAGCCCGATGGGGCCGGCGCCGGTGATCAGCACGTCCTCTCCGACCAGCGGGAAGGACAGTGCGGTGTGCACGGCGTTGCCGAACGGGTCGAAGATCGCCCCGAGTTCAGGGGTGATCGAGGGATCCCGGTGCACCCAGACGTTGGCTTCGGGAATGACGACGTATTCGGCGAAGGCGCCGTCGCGCTGCACGCCCACCGAGACGGTGTTGATGCACATCTGGCGTCGGCCGGCACGGCAGTTTCGGCACATCCCGCAGACCACGTGGCCCTCGCCGGAGACCCGGTCCCCGACCTGGACGTTGTGGACGTCGGACCCGACCTCCACGACTTCGCCGTAGAACTCGTGTCCCGGGATCATCGGTGCCTTGATCATGGCCTTGGCGGCGTCGTCGTAGGCCTGGATGTGCAGGTCGGTGCCGCAGATGCCGGCTGTCATCACGCGGATCTTCACGTCGTGGAAGCCGGCGAAGGGTTCGGGGCGGTCAACGAGCTCGAATCCGGCGTGGGGTCCGGACTTGTACAGTGCCTTCATCGATGTTTCCTCACTTGCGCCGATCCAAGCGCGTTCATGGACGATTCGACTCCAGTCTGGCATCTTGCGCCAGTGGTGGATACCTTAGAAGATACGCAGGTTTCTCAATCAACGATTTAGGATTGACTACATGGAAGTCCACCAGTTGCAGATCCTGCGCGAACTCGGCGACCTTGGCTCGGTCAAGGCCGTGGCCAGCGCCCTCTATGTCACCCCCTCTGCCGTCTCCCAGCAGCTGGCCCTGCTGCAGCGCAACATCCACGTGCCGCTGACCCGCAAGGAAGGTCGGAACCTGGTGCTCACCGAGGCCGGCGAGGTGCTGGCAGCCGCCGGGGCCTCGGTGGTCTCCTCGTTGGCGGCCGCGCGGGCCGCCATCGGCGAATTCCAGGAAAGCCCTGCCGCGCCGGTGACGGTCGCCGGGTTCCACTCCGTGGGACAGGCACTCTTCGGCCCGCTGCTGGCCAAGCTCGAGGCCCCCGGCGCCCCGGTGCCGCAGTTCTTCGACGAGGATGTCGCCCAGCAGGACTTCCCGGCGCTGACCGCACGCTACGACCTGGTGCTGGCCCACCGGATGGACTACTCCCCGCCCTGGCCCGCGGACCGGGTGGTCGTCTCCGCACTCGCACACGAACCGCTGGACATCGCTCTTCCCTCCCACCACCGGCTCGCGGCCCGTGAGACCCTGCGCCCTGCGGATCTCGTCGGCGAGCGCTGGGTGGTCAGCCGCGAAGGCTACTCCCCCGCCGACGTGCTCAAGGCCATCAGCGCTGTCTCCGGGGACGCACCGCGGGTCATCCACCGCATCAACGACTACGCCACCGTCGCGGCGCTGGTGGCCTGCGGGGACGTGCTGGGCATCATCCCGCGATATACCGCAGGATCCGCGCTGGGCACCTCCGTGGTACTCCGTCCCCTGGAGGGCATCGCCAACCGGCGGCGCATCGACCTGCTGGCGCGGCCCGAATCCATGCACCGGCGCAGCGTGCAGCTGGTGGCCGCCGCCATGGGCCAGGCCATGGCAGAGCTCAGCGTCGACTGACCATCCGGGCTCCAGTGCACCACGAAGCCACGCCACGGGGACCACACATCCCCTGGATATCGGGTAGGCAGGGGATCACGTCGGGCCCAGCAAGTGTTCTATGCCGTGGGTGCCAACGGCATGCAACGGATCACCGGACGGCAGTCCGGCCATCAGCACCGCGTAGTTCACTGCCCAGGCCCGGGCGCGAACCCATGTGCCGGGAGAATACAGGCCGTGGCCGGCCAGCCGCTCCCGGAATTCCTCCATTCCCGACGGTGTGAAGTGCAACCACGCAACAGCCAGGTCGCCGGCCGGGTCACCCGCCGTCAGGTCGCCGAAGTCGATCACCGCGCTGAGCCCGGCCGGCTCGTGCCCGGTGCCGGCCGCCGGTTCCCCGGCGCCCGCCTCCTCGTGGACGAGCATGTTGTGCGGATGCGGATCCCCGTGCAGCCACAGGCGCGGGCCGACGTGTTCCATCTCGGCAAGACCCTGCTCCCAGAGCGCCAGCAGTGCCCCGCGCATCGGGGCGGCCACTGCCTGAAGGCGCGACCGCACCGCCTGGTCACGTTCGCGCAGCGGCACCCCGCGCACCGGGTTCCGCGGGGCATCGGCCGGGGCAGGCACATGCAATGCCCTGAAGAACGCAGCCAGCGCCGCGGCATAGCCGTCGCGCGCCGCCGCCGGCACCGATGCCGCACTGGAACCGGCAAGCCAGGGCACGATCACCCAGTGGTACGGGTAGCCTTCCCCCGGCTTCCCGCGATTCACCGGCACCGGAACGGGCAGCGGCAGCCGGGGAGCCAAGAACGGCAGCCAGCGCATCTCGTTCAGCAGCAACCCATGGGCAGCCGCCCGGCGAGGCAGGCGCACGGCAAGGTCGGGCCCCAGCCGGTAGATGGCGTTGTCCCAGCCGTCATCGGCGAAACCCGGCTCCAGGTGGGCCAGCTCCGGGAATTGCGCGCGCACCAAGGTACCGACCATCTCCGGATCGACGCCTACGTCCGCCGCGGGCCGAGGCGTGGAGCCGATGGGGCTCATGCGTCCTCGTTCATCGCCGCAATCTGGATCAGGTTCCCGCAGGTGTCATCGAACACCGCCGTGGTGACGGGCCCCATGGCGGTCGGTGGCTGGGTGAATTCCACGCCCAGGCCCACCAGCCGTTCGTATTCCGCCTGCACATCGGCGACGGCGAAGGATGTGAACGGGATCCCGTCGGCCACCAGCGCATCGCGGAACGGTCCCACGGCCGGGTGGTTGGCCGGCTCAAGCACCAGCTCCACCCCGTCGGGTGCCTCGGGCGAGACGACCGTCAGCCACGAGAACTCACCCATCGGCACGTCGTTCTTTTTCACGAATCCCAGCTTGGTCGTATAGAACTCCAGCGCCTTGGCCTGGTCGCTGACAAGCACGCTGGCAAGGTTGATTCTCACGATGTATTTCCTTTCGACGACGAAGCGCCGGCGCGCGGTGCGCCCGTACCCGTGGTTGGTGTGGCGGTGAAGGTGCCGGATTCCGTGCCGGGGGCCGGCGCGGCCGGTTTCCGCTCGGACTGCGCATTCCCCGGGCGGGCCGCCTCTGGCCCGGCGGGCGGCCAGCGCACAGCGATCCGGCGCAACGGCGAGGTGTCAGCGTAGTGGAATTTGTACCGGCCCGACCGCTCGCTGTGGACCAGCCCCGCCGCCTCGAGCACCTGCAGGTGTTGCGAAATCGCCTGTCTGCTGGGATTGATGCCGTGACGGGAGGCCAAACGGTTGCAGATTTCAAAGAGCGTCTGGCCGGTGCGATCCACCAGCTCGTCCAGGATCGCGGCCCTGGTCGGGTCCGCCAGCGCCTTCAGCAGCTCTTCCACATTCACCATTAAGGCAAGTCACTGCTTGCATGTCAAGGGACGGCTGCTCCTCCGGACAGTGGCCGGCGTCGTGGCCGCGGAACCCACGGGGTCATCGACAGCGGGGCGTGAGATCCCGCGTTCCCAAACCCCTTGTCCCGGTGGCAGCGGGGGGAGGAGAATATCCCGTTAGGGGATCGGTTGGGGCCGGTCGATATTGGGGGAAGCTTCATGGTTAAGCTGACGGGCATGTTCAGGACAATTTGCGGTGCGGCTTGTGGGATCCTTGCTGCAGCAATCGTGGCTTCCGGAGCCGGCGCCGCTCCGCCGACGGTCCACCAGGCATCCGCGGTGACGATCGCGCAGCCAGCTGCCACGTTGGCCGCCGTCCCGGGCGCCGTGAAGGTGGCGACGGCGAAGCTGCCCGCGCTGCTGACTACCCAGGCCAACCTGAATCTTCGCACGGGCAGCAGTACCCGGACGCGGATCATCATCACCATCCCGAAGGGGACGAGCGTCAAGGTCCATGCCCGTGCCTCCAACGGCTGGTACAAGGTCACCTACAAGTCGCGCACCGGCTGGGCCAGCGGCCAATATCTTGCCGCCAGGAAACCCGTCAAATCCGGAACCAAGCTGCCATCCATTCCGCTCGCCCACCAAAACCGCGGGCCCAACAAGACCTCGCGCGTGGTCTTGACCTACGACGACTGCCCACGCACCTTGTCCTCGTTCAAGTCCGTGATCAACTACGCCGGCAAGTCGAACATCGGCCTGGTGCTGGCACCCACGGGCGATTGCCTCGTCTCCTTCAAGCGCCGCTACGGCGTGGATCTTGCAGCCCTGGCCCGTTCCAAGGGGCAATGGGTCATCAACCACTCGGCAAACCACGTCGACCTGCGCAGGCTCAGCTGCACGAAGGGTGCCCGCGAGCTCCGCGGCACCGGCGTCCGCACCAACTACGGCCGGCCTCCCTACGGTGCGATCAATTCGAACGTGCGATGTGCCTATGCCCGGGCGGACATGAAGATCTGGACGTGGACCCACGACACCCTGGACTGGATGGTGCGCTCGAAGCAGACCACCGTCGCCCGGGCCGGTGCTGCCAAGCGCGGTGACACCGTGCTGATGCATATGCAATGGGAAGGATTCACCCCGGATTCAATTCGGCAGATCCGCAACCGCCTCTCCGACCGCGGCATCGGCATTTGCCGCGCCTATCACGGCAAGGACGGCAGGGGCGCCGTGGCCAGGACCCCTGTGTATCTCCCGTCCTCGTTGCCCTGTTGAATATTCGGGGTTCCTGGATTGGCCGCATATCCCCATTCATGTGCTGCTGTCCCTCCTGCAACAGTTATCCACATGCCCGCGTATCGAGCCCCGCAGCGGCATTCAGCGGCGCATGCTTGACCCATGACCACAGCAGCGGCCATCGCCCTGCTCGCGGGAGACCGCGAGGATCCGAGGTACCCAGCGACCCCGGACGATGAGCTGCGCGCCTACACCGCCCTGGCGCTGGCCCTCGAGGAACTGGCCCCGCGCATCGCCAAGCACACCAGCTCGCCCGCAGACGCTGCCTACTTCGTACAGGTGGTCGAACGAACCCACCGCAGCACCGGCTTCGCCCAGCTCTCTGCCACCGATTTGGCCCAGCGTACCCTGGTCCGCGAGCTGCCCGAAGACACTTTGGTGGGGATCAACCGGTGCCTCGCGGACCCGCCCGCCTACATCGACGGAACCATTGACCTGCCCGAAGCGCCCGCCACCCCGCCGAAGGGACGGCCCACTTTCAAGGACACCACCGAGTTCCTGCAGTACACGTTCCGCATCGGCTTCGTCGAGGCCCGCGATCGCGTACGCGCCGCCGCCCGGCTCTTCCCGCGCACCGATGTCCACGGCATCGAGCAGCCGCCGCAATTCCCGTTGCTGGCCGAAGCACTCGCGGACGGCAAGGCCTCGCCCCACCAGCTTGCCGATGCCGCCAAGAAGCTTGAGCGGATGCAGCCGGAGATCAAGCAATACCCGAACTCCGACGAACTGGCCGCCCGGTTGGAAGCCCAGGTCGCCGAATCCGTGCGGGAACAAGATCCCCGCACCACCAACAAGCTGTTCAACGCCATCCAGGTCGCGCTCGATCACGGCGTCAAGGAACCCTCCGAGGAAGTGCTGCGCACCAAGCTCGGCGCTTTCTACCGCGGCACCAACGCCGGGATCGCCGAGTTTCTGTTGCGGGTCCGGGCGGCAGACGCCGAGCTCCTGCTCGCGCTGTTCGCCCAATTGGACAACCCGCGGACCAAGACCGGGGACCGCGACGCACTTGCCCAGCAGGCCGTCGGTGCTTCCAGCGGCACCGGTGGCTCTAACGGCTCCAAAGTTTCCGGTGCTTCCGCCGAAACACCCGAAGCCGTCGTCGTGGACGCCGGGAACGGCACGCAAACCGGCACCGCCCCCTCGCTGCCGGACTTCCCCGACTTTCTGGTCGATCCCGCGACCGGCCTCCCGCTGACCGACCCCACCGAAGCCAGCAAACTCACCCTGGGTCCACTGCCGACGGAGGCGGACATCCTCGAAGCCATGAACAACACCGGCTATGGCGCCGACGGCTTCACCCCGCCGCAGCGACATCTCCAGGGCCTGATGAACCTGATCAAGACCAATGGCAGACCAACCAAGGGCACCAAGACCGCGGGGCTTCCCTCACCTGAACTCTTCATCATCACCACGCTGGCCGAACTTGAGGGAAAGGCGGAACAATCGGGACTCACGGCACACGGTCAACGGTTCACGCCGGCGGAGTTGCGGCAACAGCTGTGTAACGCCGGAGCCATCCCCATCACCATGGGCGGGAAATCCCAGATCCTGGACCTCGGCCGCGAGCAAAGACTCTTCACCGACTACATGCGCGTGGCGATCCTCGGCATCTACGGCGGCTGCATCTTCCCCGGTTGCACTGTGCCCCCTGAGCATTGCGAGATCGACCATGACGACGAATGGGCCAAGGGCGGAACAACCAAGATCAATGACGGGCGGCCATTCTGTTCCGGGCACCACCATGCCAAGCACACCGGGCTGATCGACGTCGTTCGGGACACCGACGGGCTCTTTTCCGTCATCCTGCCCAAATTTATGGATCCCGAGCAAAAGCCCAGACGCAACATCTTCTGGCGGCAGTTCAACAGCAACCCGACGTTGTTCTAGTTTTCCTGGCTTGCCAAACACGGAAGCGCCCGGGCGGGCGCTCCCCGCTTCGTGGTCGACAGGTGTGCGAAGCATGAACCAGTCCGCCCCCCAACGCAGTCGAGCCCCGGTCCCCCACGCGAAGCGGGGATCCGGGGCTCGATGCCGTAAAGCGGGGAACTAGCCCTCGATGCCCAGCTTTTCAAGCACGATTTCGCGCACGCGGCCGGCGTCGGCCTGTCCGCGGGTGGCCTTCATGACCGGGCCCATGAGGGCGCCGATGGCCTGGAGCTTGCCGCCCTTGACCTTGGCAACGACATCCGGCATGGCTTCCATGGCGGCATCAACTGCAGCACCCAGTGCCGAATCGTCGTTCACCACGGCCAGCGAGCGCTTCTCGACGACCTCGGTCGGGGTACCCTCGCCGGCGACCACGAACTCGAGCACCTGGCGGGCGATCTTGTCGTTGATCTTCTTTCCCTCGATCAGCGAGTTCAGTTCGACGATGGTGGCCGGTTCGACGCCCAGATCCAGGATCTCGACATCGGCGTTCTTGGCCAGGCGGGCGATCTCGCCCATCCACCACTTGCGTGCCACCGCGGCGCTCGTGCCCGCGGCAATGGTTTCCTCGATCGCCTCGGTGACACCTGCATTGACGACGTCGCGGAACTCGGCATCCGAGTAGCCCCAGTCGGCCTGCAGGCGCTTGCGGCGCTCGGCCGGCGGCTCGGGCAGGCGGGCGCGCAGCTCCTCGATCCACTCGGGAGTGGTGACGACCGGAACCAGGTCCGGCTCCGGGAAGTAGCGGTAGTCATCCGCGTCGGACTTCGGGCGGCCCGAGGTCGTCGTGCGGGTGTCCTCGTGCCAGTGTCGGGTTTCCTGCACGATGGCTGCACCGGAGTTCAGCACCGCTGCGTGGCGCTCGATCTCGAAGCGCACCGCGTGCTCCACAGCGCGCAACGAGTTCACGTTCTTGGTCTCGGTGCGGGTGCCGAACTTCTCGGCGCCCTTGAGCATGAGGGAGACGTTGGCGTCGCAACGCACGTTGCCGCGCTCCATCTTCGCGTCGGAGACATCCAGCGCCTTGACGATCTCGCGGATCGCCGCGACGTAGGCCTTGGCCAACTCGGGGGCGCGCTTGCCGGCACCCTCGATGGTCTTGGTGACGATTTCGACCAGCGGGACACCGGAACGGTTGTAGTCGACCAGCGAGTAGTCCGCACCCTGGATGCGACCGGTGGCCCCGCCCATGTGGGTGAGCTTTCCGGCGTCCTCTTCCATGTGCGCGCGCTCGATCTCCACGCGGAAGACCTCGCCGTCCTCAAGCTCGATGTCCAGCCAGCCGTCGTAGGCGATCGGGTCGTCGTACTGCGAGGTCTGGAAGTTCTTCGGGGTGTCCGGGTAGAAGTAGTTCTTCCGGGCAAATCCGCAGGTCTCGGCAATCTTGCAGTTCAGCGCCAGGCCGATCATGATCGCGTATTCCACCGCGGTCTTGTTGACCACCGGCAGCACGCCGGGCAGGCCCAGGCAGACCGGGGTCACGTTGGTGTTGGGCGTATCGCCAAACACGTTCGGTGCCGAGGAGAACATCTTGGTCTTGGTGTTCAGCTCGACGTGGACCTCGAAGCCCAATACCGGGTCGTATTTCTCCAGTGCGACGTCGAAGTCGACCAGTTCATCGGTGTATGAAGCCATAGTTAGGCAACCCCTCCAGTGGTGGCGGCGGACAGCTCGGGGGCCTGGTCGATCAACCGGCCACCCCACTTGTCTTCCAGCAGTTTTTCAAGTGCCGCACCGGCACGGTACAGACGGGCGTCTTCGCGGGCCGGGGCCAGGAACTGGATCCCGACCGGCAGGCCCTCGGACAGCCCGCCCGGAACGGTGATGCCCGGGATCCCGGCCATGTTCGCCGGAATGGTGGCAACGTCGTTGAGGTACATGGCCAGCGGGTCATCGGTCTTGGAACCGATCTCGAAGGCGACGGTCGGGGACGTCGGGGAGATCAGCACGTCGGCCTGCGCGAACGCAGCGTCGAAGTCGCGCTGGATCAGCGTGCGGACCTTCTGCGCCGAGCCGTAGTAGGCGTCGTAGTACCCGGCGCTCAGCGCGTAGGTGCCCAGGATGATGCGGCGCTTGACCTCGTCGCCGAAGCCCGCGGCGCGGGTGGCACCCATGACGCGTTCAATGGTCAGCGGACCCTCCGTGGGAAGCACGCGGGTGCCGAAGCGCACGCCGTCGAACTTGGCCAGGTTGGAGGAGACCTCCGAGGGCATGATCAGGTAGTAGG
The DNA here is from genome assembly GCF_045798545.1 of Paeniglutamicibacter sp. ORCA_105. NCBI lineage: Bacteria > Bacillati > Actinomycetota > Actinomycetes > Micrococcales > Micrococcaceae > Paeniglutamicibacter > Paeniglutamicibacter sp. ORCA_105. The sequence goes on from NZ_JBIXLM010000015.1 coordinate 89,728, forward strand.
CACCGAGTGCGTACTTGAAGTTCGGGCAGGAGACCTCGACGATTTCGGCACCCGCGGCGCGCAGCGCCTCGAGCGACTCGTCGAAGCGTGCCTGGACGCCGGCTTCGTAGCCTTCGCCCTGCAGTTCCTTGATGACGCCGACGCGCACGCCGGTCATGTCGCCGGAGGCGCCGAGCTCGGCGGCCTCAACGAGGGCCGGAACCGGCTCGTTCAGCGAAGTGGAGTCGGCCGGGTCGTGCCCGCCGATCAACTCGTGCAGGTAGGCCGAGTCCAGCACGGTGCGGGTGACCGGGCCGATCTGGTCCAACGAGGAGGCCATGGCAATGGCGCCGTAGCGCGAGACCCCACCGTAGGTCGGCTTCACGCCGACGGTGCCGGTGACGGCACCCGGCTGGCGGATCGAGCCGCCGGTGTCGGTGCCCAGTGCCAGCGGTGCCTCGAAGGCGGCAACCGCCGCGGCCGAGCCGCCGCCGGAGCCACCCGGGATGCGGTCCAGGTCCCACGGGTTGCGGGTCGGGCCGTAGGCGGAGTGCTCGGTGGAGGAACCCATCGCGAACTCGTCCAGGTTGGTCTTGCCCAGCATCGGCAGCTTTGCGGCACGGACCTTCTGGATCACGGTCGCGTCGTACGGGCTCATCCAGCCGTCGAGCATCTTCGATGCCGCGGTGGTCGGCTGGCCCTTGGTGACGATGAGGTCCTTGATGGCGATCGGCACGCCTGCGAACGGGTGCAGCGCCTGCGCGTCGGCTCCGCCGGCGGCGCGGATGGCGTCGACCTCGGCGGCAACGGCCAGTGCTTCTTCGGTGTTCACGTGCAGGAAGGCGTTGATTCCGCGTTCCCCGCCGTCAACCTCGGCGATGCGGTCCAGGTGCGCCTGCACGGCCTGTACGGAGGTGACTTCGCCATTGCGCAGCTTGGCCGCGAGTTCGGTGGCGGAAAGATGGATGATCTCGTTCATGAATTACTCTCCATCCAAAATGGCCGGCACCTTGAAGCGGGTGTCGACGGAGTCCGGTGCGTTCATCAGCGCTTCCTCGGCGGTGAGCGTCGTTCCCACGACGTCCTCGCGGAACACGTTCGACAGGGCAATGGGGTGCGTGGTGGCCGGGATATCGGCCGAGGCGGCCTCTGAGACCGACGCGATTGAATCGACAATGACACCGAGTTCGCCGGTCATTTTGTCCAGCTCGGCATCGCTCATCTCGATGTGGGCCAGCTGCGCCAAATGCGCAACGTCCTCACGGCTGATGGCAGACATGTATCTCCCTAGGTGGGCGGATGGGGTTTCCCCCCTAGTCTAGTACGCCCGGCCACCGCCACCGGCTTCGAGTGGCCCGCCCGCAGGGCCCTGCCCGGCCCCGCCCGGCCCGGGGCCAGAGAGCCTTCCGTCTAGGAGAATTCGATGACAGTACCGCGCACCGATGCACCGGCTTCGGTCCATGGTGGGCTGACCCACGCCGCGGCGCCCGAAGGGCCCGCGACCCCCGGCCACGGGGCGGCGGATCATGGTGATCGCGCCGCTTCCGGTACCCGCGCCGGAACCACCGACGGCGGCGCGATCCACGCCGACCAGCGGCTCGAGACTGTGCGACTCGTTCTGGTGCTGTGCCTGGACCTAACCGGCCAGCAGCGCGCGAACCTGCGCCTGCCACACAGGGTGTCCGGTCCCGTCGTAGATCCAGCGCTTGCCAAGCACCCCGTTCCGGCGGGGGCGTCCCTATCATTTACACCAGCACTTCTCGGGGTTTTTGCTACAACTCATTGGAAAGCCATGAGCCGGTACTTCTTGGGCATGGCGTAGCGACCCGGTCCGGCTGGTGCGGACCGGACCGGGGACCGGCGAAGGTCGCCACGGCTAGCGAAGATGCAACGATTTCACCGAAGCCTCGCAGGTCTCGGCCGGGCCGGGCGTCGGCGGGGCTGGCGGACCGGTCCGGAAGCGCTTGGCCATCAGGTTCACCGCCGTTTTGGTCTCCGCGGACCAGGCTTTGGGCATCATCGCCGCGGGGTGTCGCCCGTCAAGCAGCCAGATCTCCGGACTGCCGAATGATGCATTCGGTCATCATCTACCGCTTGTTTTGCGCGGGAGAGATGCATAACCCGGGCTGGAACAGCCCGCATGACAGCTGGAAGCCGACCTTCGCCTACGGCGG